>CAYQKI010000032.1:0-18843 GCA_964418105.1 uncultured Methanotrichaceae archaeon
TTTTCCTGTTCTCGGCATAGATGGAGTCCATGCTGATGGAGATGTCCGTCTCGCCCACGCCCAGGTCGATCATAAACTTCCTCAGAGCTTCGGCCCGGATGCCGCGGCCCCGCACGGCCCGCACCGTGGGCACGCGGGGGTCGTCCCAGCCGCTGTACTCCCCAGCCTCGATGGCCTTTCGCAGCTTGCTGGTCGAAAAGGATCCAAACTGGTGAATCTTGATCCTGCCCCAGTGGATCACTCTAGGATACTGCCAGCCCAGGTGGGAGTAGAGATATCTCTGCCTGCTGCCGCTGTCCGCCAGGTCCTTGCCCCGGATTATGTGAGTAGTGCCGAGCAGGTGGTCCTCCACGGCAGACTCGAAGTCGAGCAGCGGCCAGACCCGGTACTTGCTTCCCACCAGCGGGTGGGGCGTGGTCACGATCCTGAATGCCGGCCAGTCCCTGATCGCCGGGTCCTTGTGGTGCATGTCGGTTTTAACCCGCAGCACCGCCTGGCCCTCGGCCAGGGTGCCGTCGAGCATCTGCTTCCAGAGGGAGAGGTTGTCCTCCACGCTCCGGCCCCGGTGCTCGCACTCGATCCCCCTGTCCTTGTGCTCCTTGAAGACCGCCTGGGGGCAGCCGCAGACGTAGGCCCCGCCCCGCCTGATCAGCTCTTCAGCTATGGGATAGTACTGATCGACCCTCTCGCTGGCGGTTATCACCAGATCGGGATGCGCTCCCAGCCACTCGCAGTCCTCCAGATACCAGCCGTAGGCCTCAGGCATGGGCCGCTTCTTGACCGGGTCGGTGTCGTCAAAGCGAACGATGAACTTGCCGCCGTACTTCTTAACATACTCGGAGTTGACGATGATGCCCCGCGCGCTGCCCAGGGTGGGCGGGCCGTTGGGATTGGGGGCAAAGCGCATGACCACGCCTCCCTCAGCTCCCTCCAGGGCGGGCAGGCCCTTGTCAGGCTCTTTCTTTTCGGACAGCTCAGTCAAAAGTTCGGGAGCAATGGCCTCTAGCCTCCTCTTCCACTCCTCCGGGCTGCTCTTTTCAACCTGCAAGAGCACCTCCTTAACCAGGGGCGACACCTCCTTGGCCCGGGCTCGAAGCTCTGGGTGCTCTCCCATGAGCTTGCCCATGACCGCGCCGGCATTGGGCGCGGCGTTGTACTTCACGGCATTTTGCAGCGCATACTTTTCAATGAGCTCTCTTGTCTGCTCCATTTTTATGATCTCCATCCTTAGCAAATCTGGTCTTTTCCACTTGCAGATCAGCCTTCCGGCTTCTCACTCTTGAACCTGGCCATCAGATCCTCATCCGGCTCCTCGCCCGCCTGCCGGCAAGCCTCTAGGTAATCTTTTAACAAGTTTCCTGCCAGCCTGCTGAAACTCTGTGGCAGGATCTGGTAGAATGGCATCAGGTGCTCCAGTCCTTCGCGGAACACCCGTGCTGCCCTGGCATGCTCTCCCAGCGCCAGCAATGCTCTGCCGCAGGATCCCAGGCTCGTCGCCAGGTTGGGCAGGAATGCCTGCGCATTTGCATCCGCCAGCTTGCGATAGATGTCCACGGCCTCCTGAGCCGTCTCTAATGCTTCCTTACGCTGCCCCAGATCGGAAAGACTGTTGCCCAGGTTGCTGAGGCTAATCGCCAGGTTGGGGAGGAATGCCTGCGCATTTGCTTCCGCCAGCTTGCGATAGATGTCCGCTGCCTCCTGAGCCGCCTTGAGCGCTTCCTCCCGCTGCTCCAGATTGGAAAACATGGCGCCCAGGTTGTTGAGGCTCGCCGCCAGGTCGGGCAGGAATGCCTGCGCATTTGCATCCGCCAGCTTGCGATAGATATCCGCTGCCTCCTGAGCCGCCTTGAGCGCTTCATCCCGTCGCCCCAGATCGGAAAGACTGTTGCCCAGATTGTTGAGGCTCATCGCCAGGTCGGGCAGGAATGCCTGCGAATTTGCATCCGCCACCTTGCGATAGATGTCCACGGCCTCCTGAGCCGCCTTGAGCGCTTCCTCCCGCCGCCCCAGATCGGAAAACATTGTGCCCAGATTGTTGAGGCTCATCGCCAGGTCGGGCAGGAATGCCTGCGAATTTGCATCCGCCACCTTGCGATAGATGTCCACGGCCTCCTGAGCCGCCTTGGGCGCTTCATCCCGCTGCCCCAGATTGGAAAACATGGCGCCCAGGTTGTTGAGGCTCGCCGCCAGGTCGGGCAGGAATGCCTGCGAATTTGCATCCGCCAGCTTGCGATAGATGTCCGCTGCCTCCTGAGCCGCCTTGAGCGCTTCCTCCCGTCGCCCTAGATTGGAAAGACTGCTGCCCAGGTTGTTGAGGCTCGCCGCCAGGTCGGGCTGGAATGTCTGATGACTTGTTTTTACCAGTTCCTGGTATATTTCCAGAGATTGCCGGATGACTTCCAGCGCCTCTTCGTGACGACCAAGATCAGAAAGCCTCAATCCAAGTCTGTTCAGGCTCCCTGCAAGTGGACCCAGGAAAATGCCGGCACTTCTGCCATTATCTTTTGCCAGAGCTCTATAGATCTCCACTTCCAGATTCTGAAATCCTCTGGCCTTCTCATGATCTCCAAGTGAGTGCCAGATGCTGGCCAGGTCTCTGTAAAGGAGAGCGATTCCAGGCAGATTTGGCGCTTCTTTGGTCTTTTCCTCCTGCAAACGCTTCTCGTAAAGGGCTGAGCGCCTCCGCAATTCTTCCGGTGGCAGCAGACCGAGGCTTCGGCGTTCCAATTGCATGATGGGGGACTGTGCCATCAGTACCTCATCGCGTGCCCTGGGCTGCAACTCCGGCAGATAAAATATTCCGCTCCGAGCAGCAAAAAGGTCGGCAGCATGCTGTACAACCTGAGACATTGTGCTGCTGTTAAGCCAAAAGACTACCGGCAATCCCAGATGAACCAGCCTCTCCCTTTGCATGTTCAGTCGCTGCAAAGCCATCCGGGCATTCTCTGAACGCATTCTCAGGCTTGAGTCTTGGGGAAGGGAGGGAGACATCATCCCTGCGTCTTCAAAGCCCTTCATCTCCACAAAGACGATTGGAGGAGATTTTTTATTAATTTGTTCCGAAATATCCTTCTCTTCGGGCATGATATCCGTCTGATCTGGGGAGAGTCTGACTTCCAGCACCTTTCGCTCCTGGGCCAGCAGATAGCCCTGCACCTGTCGCATCAGTTGTTGCTGCATTGGGCCGGATTCGCTAACGGCAAAGAGAAAGGCAGCGCTCTTTGAGAGGTTAAGCGTCTCGCATAGCATTTCCAAATCATCATGGATGCTGCAGACTGCCATATTACTACTATTATCACTACTACCACTACTACTACTGTTGCTGCTATTGCTGCTGCTATTGCTGTTTCTTTGCCCCAGTCTTCTCACCCCAGTTCAACACCAGAGGTCGTATGATTGGATGAACTGCCCACCAGGCATCATTCCCGTTGTATTGCAGCAAGCTGAGATTATGAAGCAGTTCTCGTGCAAGAGGACCATTCAAAAATACTCCTCCGCAATCTATGCGCCAAAGCTCTTTGTAGTGCTCTTCAGTCAAAAGCCCGCTATAGGTGTTTCGCACCTGGCGGACAGCGTATTTTACATCCTCATCATTAATGCAGCCGCCTGCCCCTCGCCCTGTAAGCGCTTTTACCACACTGCTCCTGGCTAATGCGATCATCTCCTTAATCAGACCGCCGCATGAATCAACAAGAAGCTCCTTTGCTGAATGGGTGATTACATTTTCCGCCAGGCGCCTCTCCAGAACCTCTTCTAAAAATTCTCGCCCCTCATCGCAGCGTCCGCCATCCCTTTCCCAGACTTTGATATTGGACAGAACAACATTGCGCGAGAATGAGAGGCGTACCTGCTGAAAATCATTGGTGTTATACAGGGCAAAGGGTATGGTGTAAATGATACGACATTGTGGCGCTACCAGGGCATTGATGCCGTTGATAAAGAGATCGCTCACCTTTCCCAGATGGTATACCTTATCCAAACCGTCCACTATTACCAGCACACGCCTGTCTGTCTTCTCCTGAAAGTCCTGCAAAAGATCATTCAAGCGCTCAATTAGATTGGACAGGTTAGCCTGTGCCTCTTTCCTTACGGTCAGGCGTCGCGGGGACTCTGTACTCAGCTTCAGGCTGACATTGCCGAGAAGGGCACTCAGCCCTGCGCCCACCTCGGTTTTAAATCGACGCTTTTCATCCTCTTCCAAAACGTAGGTCTCATACCAAAAGCGCAGGTCTTCCACCTTTTTCTCGTCCAGATTCACATCTATTATTTGGGAATGACGATACACTTCCAGCCCCAGAGCCACCAGCAGATCGGCATAATCCACATCGCCTAAATTGACTCTCCGCTCGATGTCAAAGCGAATCACGGTATGCGTTTTTGATAAACACATCTCCAGCCTTGCCAGCTCAGTGGTCTTGCCGCTGCCACGATGGCCGGTAAAAAGCGTTTTATCATCAGAGCTGGGGTCAATCAATAGCTCATTTATGAGATAATCAATACTGGCATGAGCTGGCCGGCTTGCATAAAATTGGTCCATGCTCTCTCCTTCCAGGGGAGATAGTGGATCGAGCTGGGCATAGGCTTCCTGAAGATTGGAGGCTTGGGGCATTCTTTGCGACTCCTTCGCTAATGATTTCGTCTAGGTTCTTTTATTTATTGGCTCTTCAAGGTTATTGAACCTGCGCGATACAGCCAATTCTAAACTTGCCGATCACTTCCCATCTTTGCCTGATTTAGGCGGAGTGCATCGCGGATGATCAAATCATGGTCGAAGGCGAGGGAGGGCAGATCCTGAAATGAGAATACCTCCGCCGCCCTGGCATCCGAGCCAGAGATCAGCTCGCCCCTGCCCTCTGCCAGAAATGCCGCGGAGACGACATGCCCGCGCGGATCGCGAGCCGGATCGGAATAGATGCCGACAAGCCCCAAAAGCTCAATCTCAAGGCCCGTCTCCTCGCGCGCCTCCCGGATAGCAGCCGCCTCCACCGTCTCCCCCACCTCCACAAAGCCCCCCGGCAGGGCATAGCAGCCCTGGAAGGGTGGATTGTCCCGTCGGATGAGAACTATCCCTCCCCGATAGAGAATTGCCGCATCTGCCGCCAGAAGTGGTGTCGATATCATAAGTCCATATTCGCCCGTGCCACCAAAAGCCTTATCTACGTCTGAAGACGGATTGTATTTCGTCAAAGGTCGATTAGTGTAATTCCCTCCCTACCCTACATCCAATCGGCCTTTGGCTCAATTTTCCAAACATCAAAATACTTAATCTAAGCCCTATCATCTCCATCCATGCCCTTTTATGTGCTGAAGCTGGGCGGAAGCCTGATGGCCACATCCAGAGAGCTTGTTCGCGCCCTTTTGTCCCTGGGGGCAGGGAATGAAAAAGGCCCGGAAGGCGATGGCTACAGCTTCCTGGTGGTGCCCGGAGGCGGGCCGATGGCCGACCTGGTGCGTGAGATCTATTCGCGCGAAGGCCTCTCCCAGGAGGCAGCGCACTGGATGGCAGTGCTGGCAATGGAGCAGTATGCCCGCTTCCTGGCAGATGCAACCGGCGCGGCTCTGACAACAGAGATCGTCCGCCCCGGCAGAGGCGAAGGCAGTGCCGAAGAGGAGCATTTGCGCATACTTCTGCCCTACCAGGCCCTCCTCAGAGATGACTTCGCCATCGAGCACAACTGGGACTTCACCTCCGACGCCGTGGCCGCGCTGGTTGCGGCCAGGCTCTCTGCTCCGCTCGTCAAGGCCACAGATGTCGACGGCATATTTCTGGAAGACGAAAATTTTGAAAGATATGGCAGGGAAGATGCAGCCAAACCCGGACCGTACGGCGCACGGGGAGGGCGGAGGACGCTGCCGGAGATCTCTGCCGCACGCCTGCTGGGGGTGGAAAGCTGTCTGGACCAGGGCACAGTCAGGCTTCTCTGCGGAAGGCTCAAAGGCAGTAGCATCTGGATTTTAAACGGCTCAGACCCGGACAGCTTCATCTGTTCCCTGAAGCGGGGCGAGGGCGGAACGGTCGTCAAAGGTTGATATAGGTGCTGGCTATATAGGCAGATCTATGGGAAGGTTTATAATTGGAGATACATCAACCAGGGGGGAGATAATATGAAGGAAGAAATGCCAGAGAAATGCATATCATGTGGCGTCATGCTGACCGGCGTGGGCGGGGCCAGGTTCCCCTGTCCAAGCTGCGGAACCGTGATCGCCAGATGCAACCGATGTAAAAAACAGAGCAACGTTTATACCTGCAAAGCCTGCGGCTTCTCAGGACCTTAGGTGAGAGTGATGGGAGACGCAGCCGTTAGAATGAAGGTAATGCCGGAGAGCGCCGAACTGGATCTGAAGAAGCTGGCTGAGGACATCAAGAAGGTCATTCCATCCTTCGCCCGGCTGTACACTATCCAGGAGATGCCCATAGCCTTCGGCCTCAAAGCCCTGATCGTGGTCACTATCATGGACGATAAGGGAGGCAGGAGCCCGGACGAAATTGAGACCGCCATAAGCGGAGTTGCCGGGGTGGAGTCTGTTGAGGTGGAAGAGGTAGGCCTCCTCTAAACCACTCTTTTGTTTTGATGGGCTTGTAGATCAGTGGTAGATCGCCGCCTTCGCAAGGCGGAGGCCACGGGTTCGAATCCCGTCAAGTCCATTTCCGGCCGTTTTTTAAAATATCCTTGGCAGCAAAGTACTTAAATTTGCATGCCGGTTATTTTGCATATGCCAACGATCAGAGAAAAGGCCGCATTAGCCGGAGATATCTCGCGAACGGGCGGCAAGG
The DNA here is from genome assembly GCA_964418105.1 of uncultured Methanotrichaceae archaeon. GTDB lineage: Archaea > Halobacteriota > Methanosarcinia > Methanotrichales > Methanotrichaceae > Methanothrix. The sequence continues at coordinate 6,776 of CAYQKI010000032.1, forward strand.
ATCTGATAGACAGGCAACTGTCCGCCGCTCAGGAGATCCTGGCTGAGGTCTTCTGCATCAGCATCACCGAGGCCGGGGAGATGATCCGGGAGAGAAGCCGGGAGAAGATGCTCTGGCCGGAGAGATTCTCCATGGAGGAGTAGAATGGCAGTCCTTTCCAGCCTGATCAAGAACGCAGTCAAAGCCATCCTGGTCAGCCGCTCAGGCAGAAGCGCCCTCCTGGCGGGCATTGCCGGCCTGTCAAGATGGATCGCCAGCCCCTCAACCCAGGCCAAATTGAGCGCATTTTTCAGCAGACTATTGAGATCCGGGAAGGCAGGCGGCGCAGGCGTCACAGGCAGCGCTGTCAAACGCTCCGGATTGCTTAAAAACGTCTTCCTGGGTGCTCTGGAATTGCTGCTGCTTAAATATGCCAGAAGAATCGGATTTTCCTCTTCAGGGGCCCTGGCCCTATCCGCCCTGGCAGCTTTGCTCTGGTCGGCTATGAGGGGCAAACAGGAGGGCCAGGGCCGCACCGGCAGCAGACCTTCCGATCAGGTCATTGACGTCGACGATTATACGGTGATAGGTGAGTGATATGGCTAAAATGAAGATCAGAGGCGGAGACCTGGACCTGGTCGAGTACGAATTTCAGCCCTTTTATCCTGGTGAATGTATCCACACCCTCGGATTGGAAAAGGACTACCATCTGACGCCTGCCCCCGGGAAGGTAACCGTCAGAGCGCCGGGCAGAATTCACCTGACCGTCCTGGATATGAACCGTTTTGCCCCCAACCGCCCCGGCGGCGGAGGCGTGGGCTTCGCCCTACAGATCTACTGCTGGGCAGAGGTAGAGTGCACTGAATCCGGCCTGCAGATCGACTACTCCCGCGAGCCCATCATCCGCCACTTCGCCGAGGTCTTCAGGAGGACAGTGGGCTACAGCGGAGGCTTTCGCATCGCTGTGCGCGACCACGAGAAGAAGCACGTCGGCCTGGGCTCCACCGGCTCGGTGCTGCTGGCTTTGGGCCATGCCATGAACACCTCCCTGGGATCGCCTCTGACACCTGAGCAGATCCGGCTGCTCATCGGCCACAACTATGTTGAGGAGACCGAAGACGGAAGGGTGACAAACGGCTTTGAAACAGCCGTCGGGCCGGCTGCTGCAACTTACGGAGGCATGGTCGTGACCGGAGACGAGCTTTCTCTGGTTTACCGCCACAGCTTTGCCGAGGGAATGAATGTCTTCATCACCATACCGCCCACGGTGGTCTCTTCGGCAGGAAGGGCGGAGTTCGACCTGCTCATGAACCGGGCCAGAAATCTGGATTATCAGGATCGCGAGCTCAAAGCTTACCTCATCCTCATGGACCTCATCCCCGCCCTGGAGAGGAGCGACACGAAGCGTGTCGGAGATATCATCTGGGAGATAGAGTTCCGGGGCTCGAAGAGAGCGGAGGTCGAGCACCACGGCTTTGAGATCTACCGGCAGATGAGCCTTCTGCGGGAGAGCGGCCTTGAATTTGTGGGCATGAGCTCTGTGGGCCCCTCCATCGCCATTGTCACCAAAAAAAGCCGCGAGCAGATGGAGGAGATCGTAAAGCCCCTGGGGCTTGAGATTGCCATTGCCACTGCTGTGGACAATGATGGCCTGAAGGTATTTTAAATTCAAGTTTAAAATCAAACATAGGGAATATTTTTTATTTATTCATACAACGCAGTTCTTGAGCACCCCGATCCCCTCAATCTCCACCTCAACTGTGTCTCCCCTCTGCATCGGTCCCACTCCCGGCGGTGTGCCCGTAGCTATGACATCTCCCGGCTCCAGGGTCATAACCGAGCTGATGAACTGCACCAGGTGGGGCACATCGAATATCAGGTCGGATGTATTGGAGCTCTGCACCACCTTTCCGTTGAGGCGGGTCTGGATATCGACGTCAAGGGGATCGATCTTTCCTATCCAGGGACCCAAGGGAGCGAAGGTGTCGAAGCTCTTGGCCCGCGTCCACTGGCCGTCCTTTCTCTGCAGGTCGCGGGCGGTCACATCGTTGATGCAGGTGTAGCCCAGGATGTGCTTTTCCGCCTCATCCGCCGGCACATCCTTGCAGCGCTTTCCGATGACAACAGCCAGCTCTCCCTCGTAGTCGAGCTGCCGGCAGGAGGATGGATAGACGATCTTTCCGCCCGGAGCCAGGACAGAGGTGGGCGGCTTGAGGAAGAGGATGGGCTCATCGGGCAGGGCCATCTTCAGCTCCTGGGCGTGCTTGACATAATTTAGGCCCACGCAGACGATCTTGCTGGGCCGGCAGGGAGCCAGGAGCTGTACATCCTGCAAGGCCAGCACCTGGCCGCCTGACACCATGCCATGCTCTTCGCTGTACGATCCTCCCCGAACCTCTCCGTCCTTTATGAATCGAGCTATCATTTCTTATTACATCCCATTTCCTTATCCCTTGCAGGGTCCTTTGCTGCCTGAGCCGTCCCTTTTGTATCTGCCAAATTCGCCATCTAGCAGCCGGTCCGCCCTGATGACCGGTCCCTCCACACAGACCCTCAGCCCATCAGGGTCCAGGCAACAGGAGCCGCAGACTCCTGCCGCGCATTTGAAGTGGCGGTTGATGCATGCCTGCATCTTCTCCGCATGATCCTTCGTCCTAGAGATTATGTCCCACATCATCATCTCCGGGCCGCAGAGGTAGATCTGGTCGAATGACTCCAGGTCAAGATGGGCGAGCCCCGCCGAAACCCGGCCGGGTATGCCCGCCGAGCCGTCGTCAGTGGTGATAATCGTATTGATTTTTTCCTCTCTCTTCCATCCTTCTGCTTCGCCGAAGCCCAGAGCCTCAAACCTCTCCTGAAAGATGATATCCCCTTTGGAGCGGAAGCCGATCAGGGATGCCACGCTGATATCCGCCCGCTGCGCCTGCTCGCCCAGGAAGGCCAGAGGCGCTGTGCCCACACCTCCTCCGATGAGCAGAATCCTGCTGCCCCGCAGCACGAATCCGTTTCCAAAGGGCCCTCTCACTCCCACGCTCCGCCCTGCCCCCATCTTGAAGAGGGCGGCTGTGGCCTCTCCCACAGACTGCACAGTTATGGTATCCGGCCCTGAGAAGCTCATGGGAATCTCGTCCACTCCCCGGATCCAGAGCATGAGGTACTGGCCTGGCGCGGGGTCCAGGTTTTTGTCCAGCCGGAAGGTTCTGATGAGGGGCGCCTCAGAGCGCACCTCGGTGATGGTGCAGTCGATGGGCTTCATGAGCGCCTCCGCAGGGACAGGCCCACAAGATCCTCAATTGTCATCGACTTTCTCTCCAGATAGCGGGCCAGGCCCGTGCCGATCTCCTCAAATACGCCGTAGCCTCTCAGGAGAGCCGTTCCCAACTGCAGAGCCGAGGCCCCGGCCATCATCATCTCCACGGCATCCTCCCAGGTGGTGATTCCGCCCACACCTATCACCGGGATCTCCAGCCGGCCGGCGAGCTCATAGACGCAGCGCACAGCCACCGGCTTGACCGCCGGGCCGGACAGGCCCCCCACGCGGTTGCCGAGTATGGGATAGCCGGACTCGATGTCTATGGCCATGGCTTTAAGGGTGTTGATGGCCACCACGGCATCGGCTCCACCCCTCTGGGCGGCCTGGCCCAGCTCCAGAATGTCTGCAGTATTGGGAGTCAGCTTGACCCAGACCGGGACATCTGAAGCGGCCTTCACGGCTCCGGTGACTGATTCCACCAGGTCCGGGTAGCGGCCCAGTTCAGATCCATAATTTTCAGCGTGAGGGCAGGAGAGGTTCAGCTCGAAGGCATCTGCCTTCAGGCCGCGGGCGATCTGGGCGAACTCGGCGGCTGAGGAGCCGAAGATGCTGGCGATGACAGGGACGCCGCCGGCCCTGGCAGAATCGATCTCCTCCTGAAAGTCGCGATAAGAGGGATTGGGCAGCCCCATAGCATTGAGCAGGCCGCACTCGACGTGCACAATGGACGGTCCTGGGTGGCCCTCCCGGGGGGCGGAGCCGAGCGACTTGGTGACCACACCGCCGGCTCCCGCCTGTGCCGCCCGGCGCAGTGAGGCCCCGGTGGTGCCCAGGATGCCTGCCGCCAGGAGGAGAGGATTTTTCAGGTCCAGGCCGCCGGCGCTGATGGAAAGGGATGGCATGGGAAGGGATCGGCCTGGGAAGATAAAAGGATTGTCAATGGCCTGTGGTTATTTTCTCTGTTGAATTCAAAATAGAAAAGGCCCCTGTTAATTCATTCTATGCCTCAGGATCCTCTCTCGTCCGCCGGCTTTCTCCCTGCCCTCCACCCAATCCTTCCACCAGCAGTTCGCCCTCCTCCGTTGCAAAGATGCGCGCGTCCTGAAGCAGCACCCTTCTGTGAAAGAGCCGGGGGGCTCTCCTGCGCAATTGCACCACTATGTCCAGGGAGGTAACCGGAAGGCGAATGTTCTTTTGGTCGGCGGCGGCAAAGATCATGGCCGGCAGCTCAAAGACATCCGTTCCCGCTTTTGCCTCCAGGGAGATGGGCGCCTGAAGCATCATCCACTGCTCCAGGGTTCGCCTGGCCCGGGATATGTTCTGATGAGCGCGCTTTTCCAGGATGCTGATATTGGAGCGGGTGGTGCCCAGGCTGTCCGCCACCTCCTGCTGGGAGTGGCCGGCAAGGCGCATCTGCAGCACCCTGATCTGTCTTGAAGTGAGAAAAGAATCGAGAGACTCCTGCATAGCCTCGCCGTCATCCTGGGAAGTATCTTGGGCAGACATATTGCTCCCCTGTTCAGAGGAAGTCATGGAAGATAAAGCCATCTCTTCCCTTAAATATCTCCTCAGTATAATCGACTGCCTCCAGCCGGCCGGCCTGCATCACCGCCACCCTTCCGGTCAGTCTCCGGCACTGCCGCATGTTGTGAGTGGCCAGAATCACCGCCGGCCTGGATGCTGTCCTTTCTTTGCCGTCTCCTGGCAGCAGTTCGCTCCCGGCCACCCTCTCCAGCAGCCGGTCGATGGAGTCGGCGCTCTTTGGGTCCAGATTGGCCGTAGGCTCGTCCAGCAGAAGCAGATCCGGCTGCAAAATCAGGGCTCTGGCCAGGGCGATCCTCTGCATCTCCCCGCCGGAGAGGGTATTAGCATCTCGCTTTTCGTATCCGCACAGGCCCACCGCCTCCAGCAGTCCCCTCACCAGCTCCTTGAATTCCTCCTTGCTGCCATCAGCCTTACCCTGGCCGGGTGCCTGCCAGGACCCTCTCATCCTCAAGCCATAGGAGACATTGTCCTCCACGCTGGCCCTGAACATGACCGGCTTTTGAAAGACCATGGCCATCCTCCTCCTGGCGGCCAGCTTCTCGCCTTCCGGGCGGCCGGAGACTGTCCTGCCCTCGAATTCTATGCTGCCGCACGAGGGGTCTTCGAGGAGGTTGATGAGCCGCAGCAATGTGGTCTTTCCTGAGCCGGTGGGACCGATCAGCCCTAGGACTTCTCCCCGCTCAACAGCAAGGTCGATGCCTCTGAGGATCTCCGCCCCGCCGTAGCTCTTTTTCAGGCCCAGAACCCTTAACAGCGCCATCCTACCTCCCCTGGAACCTGCCCAATACCAGGTTCAAGAGCATCGATATGCATATCAGCAGTATCCCCAGGGCCATGGACATCTCCAGATTTCCCATTGAGGTCTGCAGGGCAATGGCCGTGGTCAGAACCCGGGTGTAGCCCCGAATGTTCCCGCCGATCATCATGGCCACTCCGACCTCGGAGATCGCTCTGCCGAAGGCTATGAGCACGGCAGCGATCACGGCATGCCTCGCCTCCTTTATCACCGTCAGAAGGACCTGCCATTCTCCTGCTCCCAGGGAGACAGCCGTATCCCTGATGCTGGGGCTGACGCCCTTCAATGCGGAGATGGTCAGACCCATGAGGATCGGCGAGATCAGTATCATCTGGCCGATGACCATTCCCGTGGGGGTGTAGAGGAGTTGCAGGCTCCCCAGGGGCCCGGAGCGGGAGAGGAGCAGAAAGACAAAGAGGCCCACTGTCACCGTGGGAAGGCCGTAGAGGGTCTGAATCAGATTGACCACTGCCCCTTTTCCCCGAAAATTCCGGAACTCGATCAGGCCGCCCAGAGGAATGCTGATGGATGCAGCCAGGAGTACTGAGACAAAAGAAATGAGAAGAGATCTGGCGGTGATGCTCATGACCTCTGGATTGAGGGTGACGATGAGCTCGACAGCCCTCACCAATCCATTCCAGATCTCCTCCAAGCAGTCCTCCTGTCCAATCTCTTCCCGTCAGCTTCAGCTTCTCGCAGGCTTCAGCTTCTTCCGGGGACCAATTCCAGAGGCTCAGGCCGCCTGAGCAGCGCCATCATTTTCGACGAAGCTGTCACTGCACAGACCGGCGCTGGTGGGCGTCACGCACTCCTCGGCAGAGCAGCCCATTATATCGCAGTTCCCCTTGCCCTGGAAGAAGAGGGGCTTTGCGTACCTGTCCTCACCGTATGTGGCTATGATCTCCTGGCCTTCGTCAGATACCAGGTAATCGATGAACCTGTTGGCCAGATCGCAGTTTACTCCCGGATGCTTCTCAGGATTGAGGGCTATGGCAGTGTAGACATTGAGAAGCTCATCTCCGCCCTCGATGAGGGGCACCAGAGTGAGATTGGACTGGAAGGCCATGAACGTGGACATGTCGGTCAGGGTGTAGGCGGACTTTTCACTGGCCATGATCAGCGTGGCACCCATGGGGCTTCCGGCATCGATGTACCAGTCGCCTGAGGTGTTGACATCCGAGTAGTTGTAGCCTGCCTTCTTCCAGAGGTACTGCTCCTTGGAGTGTGTCCCGGACAGGTCACCCCTGGTGATGAACTTGACAGCATCGGAGTCGTTAAGGCCAGCCTGCATTATGGCCTTGAATGCCTGTGAGGCGTTAAGGCCTTTTATGGCTGCTGGGTCGCTCTCCGGGCCCACGATGTAGAAGTAGTTGTAGGCAAAGCACCTTCTCTCCAGACCATCGCCGTCCTCCACGAACTTGACCTCACGCGCTTTGTCGTGGATGATGAGGACGTCCACGTCACCCTTCTGGCCGGCAGCAATGGCAATGCCGGTTCCGCCGTGAGATGGTATCTGGACGGTGGCGTTCTCCTTCTCTGAGAATTTGTCGACGATCAGCTCCAGCAGGCCGGTATCGTAAAGGCTGCTGGTGGTGGCGATCTTCAGCCGTTCCTCCTCTGCGGCTCCCAGGGCTATGCCGGCCAGGGCCAGCACCGCCAGGAGCATGGATAGCTTTAAAAGTCTCTTTTGCATGGCAATCCCGATGTTTAGCAGGATTGATGACCATAAATAGGTTATGTCAGCTATTCAGCATTAAAAGAGGTCGATTCCTGAGGATGGAAAGGGAAATCTTTTTGTCTTATCAATCACTTTTAAAAAAAGATGGGCAAAATGAGATCGATACTGGTTACCGGCGGGGCCGGATTTATCGGCAGCCATCTGGTGGACAGGCTGCTGGAGGAGAGTGATGTCAGAGATGTCACCGTCCTGGACAATTTCAGCTCCGGAAAGAGGGAGCACATCGCCTATCATGGGGACAATCCCAATTTTCATCTGGTAGAGAGGGACCTCTTGAATCCAGAGGATCTGCAAGCTGCCCTGGCCGGAAAGGACATGGTCTATCACCTGGCTGCCAATCCCGATGTCAAATTGGGGGAGCAGAACACTCGCGTTCACCTGGAGCAGAATGTCCTGGCCACATACAGCCTGCTGGAGGCCATGCGAATCAGCCGGGTGAGGAGGATAGCCTTCACCTCCACCTCCACAGTTTATGGTGAAGCAGCAGTCGTGCCCACACCAGAGGATTACGGGCCGCTCCTGCCCATATCCCTTTATGGAGCATCGAAGCTGGCCTGCGAGGCACTCATCTCCTCCTACTGCCACACCTTCGATATGCAGTCCTGGCTCTTCCGCTTCGCCAATATCGTGGGCGAGAGGGGCACGCATGGCGTCATCGTCGACTTCATCAGAAAGCTGCGGGACAATCCCCATGAGCTGGAGATACTGGGCTCAGGAAAGCAGAGGAAGTCCTACCTGGAGGTAAAGGACTGCGTGGCGGCCATGCTGCATTGCGCGGAGCAGGCGAAAGAGGCTGTCAACGTCTTCAACATCGGCTCTGAGGACTCTGTGGATGTGACGGGGATTGCAGACATCGTCGCCGACCAGATGGGGCTGTCCGGAGTCGATTATCGATACACGGGCGGCTTTGATGGCCGGGGCTGGAGGGGAGACGTGCGGGTCATGCTGCTGTCCATCGAGAAGATCAGGAGGCTGGGCTGGAGGCCATCGGGCGGGTCAGAGAAGGCCATCCGGGAGGCGGCGCGGGCACTGCTCCGGGATTGAGAAATTTGCGGGGCGGTTATCTTTTTTCAATTGCCTCTTTCAGCAGCTCTTCAAAGCGGTCCGAATGTGATCAGATGGAAACGAAAATTCTATGTTTTTTTTGCCGGCCATTGTTGCTTCCTCATGTTTGCCCTTAACTGACGTCGCTCACTGTCCATTCCATATCCTGCCACCAGTCTCCCTCCAGAAGGGTGGCATTATAGCCCATCAGCTCCAGGCTGAAAAATAAGGAGTAGGCTTCAGGCGTGCCGTAGACTATGTTCGTTCCGGAATCAGTCAGACGCCGGCTGAAGAGATCTTTGAGCGTTCCTGCATCTTTGATGCCGGAGCTGGCATAGACCATCTCCTGAGACAGGCTCAGAGATCGATTCAGTCTATTCATGCCGTAGTCTGAAAAGTCCCGGGCATCGATGACCCTCACATCAGCCTGGGAGAGCAGCCCCTCCAGATCCCCCGGTGTGACGAGAAGCCAGGGCTTGGCGCTGGCAGTGTAGTTTACAGCCGTGGACTGGGGCGCATTTTGGGTTATGGCAATTCCTGCCTCTTCGGCTGCGCCAATGCCTCCATCGAGCAGGCTGACCTCCTTCTGGCCCAGGTAGGACAGAGCCCAGAAGGCGAAGGCTGCACTGTCATCGGCGCCGCCCTCGCCGCCGTAAATTATGACGCTGTCGCTGGCATTGACTCCCGCCCGGCCCAGGGATGACGCGGCCCTGCCGGCATCGAGGCCCTCGCCGCCCTCCTGCTGCAGATCCTTCCAGTAAATGTTGCGAGCGCCGGGAATGTGCCCGGAGCTGTACTCACTGGCGGAGCGCACATCCAAAATTACAGAGCCGCCGGCAGAGCCTGATAGCGATGCCGCTGCGGCCAGGATCTCAGGCCTGGCATAGCCGTCTCCTTCAGAGCTGCCTGCTGAGGACGCAGAACTGGTGTTTGGCTGGCTGCTCTGCCCGCTGTCTGCTCCCCCGTTTTGCTGCCCCCCGTTCTGCTGCGCCTTTTCATAAGCCTCCTTCTGGGCCAGCCAGCCTTCCAGATTGGTCCAGTCCGGGCAGGTGGGGCAGAACTCGCCGGTCTCTGTGCCTGCCAGGGCCGGATATGCCAGGATGCTCAGGAATGCGGCTCCCAGAAGAGAGAGCACTGCCAGGCCGCACATTGCCCTCCTGTAGCCGTCAGTGGATACACTGCAACCCATATTTGAAATCACTCAAAACATAGGCGGATCTGCCACTATTTCAGTTTTGCTTTGCGGCGCTCCGATAGGGGAATGTTTAAATACGCCTTATATGTTCATTGTAGTAATAAAACGTACTATAATGTATAAGATTCATCATTATGATGGCGAAGAGGAGAAGGAGAGAGGGGCTTGAGAGGAACATCGATTCGCATGGAGCGGATATTTTCCCGCCGCACAGGAAACGCAGTCATCATACCCATGGACCACGGGGTGACAGTCGGTCCCATCAAAGGCATCAAGAGCGTCAAAGCCATGGCCGATACCGTGGCCTCCGGGGGTGCGGACGCGGCCATTGTGCACAAGGGGGCGGCAGTATTCGGCCACCGTGGCTATGGGCGGGACCTGGGCCTCATCATCCACCTCTCCGCATCCACGGCTCTGGGCCCGGACCCCAACAATAAGGTCCTGGTGGCCACAGTGGAGGAGGCTCTCAAGATCGGAGCCGATGCGGTGAGCATTCACGTCAACATCGGCGCTGAGGACGAGAGCCACATGCTAGCCACCTTGGGAGAGGTTTCGCGCAGTTGCCAGGAGTGGGGCATGCCCCTTTTAGCCATGATGTACCCCCGGGGAAAGAAGATCAAGGACGAGTACTCTGAGGAGTACATAGCCCATGCCGCCCGGGTGGGGGCGGAGCTGGGCGCGGACATCATCAAGACCAACTACACCGGAGACCAGGACAGCTTTGCCAGAGTGGTGGAGGGCTGTCCGGTGCCTGTGGTCATTGCCGGAGGGCCGAGGGTCGAGTCCGAGCTGCAGCTCCTGGCCATGGTGGAAGGGGCCATCTCCGCCGGGGCGCGGGGAGTGGCCATCGGCAGAAATGTGTTTCAGCATGACAGCCCCGCTCTCATCACCCGCCGCATCTGCGCTGTGGTGCACAGGGGAATGAATGCCCTGGAGGCTGCGCAGATCCCATCCGCGAAATAGGGCAGAATCAAGGAATATCAGGGGAGAAAGACAGAAGGACTCTTCGCTAATTGCTGTGGATTATTGAAACTTTCGTCTCTGTGATAACAAAGCCACATAAAATAGCGAGGAGCCGACAGAAGCTGGACAGACCCAGGCAGCAGAGATAAAAAGGTACAGGTGCTTTAAGATTCGATGAATGCCCCCAGATCCTTGAGGCGGTTAGCCCTTTTTTCTTTCATCATATATTTATCGTTCTTCATCTTTCACCAGTCCGTTTCCGCCCAGGCACAGGAGACGGCGGAGCAGAACGGCGCTCCCGACCTGCAGATCCTGGATATTTACGGCAATTTTGAGATAGGCCGGCCTTCCAGCATATTCGTCCTTCTGCAGAACAATGCCGCACCCGGAAAAGGTGCGGAGGGGACTGCAGGAACGGCAGGGACGGCAGGCGCGGAGGGCGGCGCGGCTCGATATGCCCCGGGCCTGGAGAGGGAGACAGCCCGAAGCCTTGCCGCAGAGCTGCTCAGCAGCGACGACAGAATCGAAATTCTCTCCGGCCCGCAGATGGCAGGACTGCTGCCCGCGGGAGAGGATGTGACTGTGCAGTTCTCAGCCCTGGTGAAGGGCGCGCCCCCCGGCATTTATCCCCTGGAACTGAGGCTGAACTATTCGCGACTGTCCGGAGTCATACCTTCAAGGGAGGAGGGCCTGACCAGTTTTGCCTTTGCATATGAGCGGCTGTCAAAGCAGCAACTCATCCAGGCGGAGGTGGTTCAGGGCGCGAAGATCGTGCTTGAGGAGGCAGGAGACATAGCCGCCGGGGGAGAGTCGAAGATCAGGCTGGCTGCATCCAACAGGGGAGACGAGCCCGCCTGGCGGCTGCAGTTGCAGGCCCGCCCCAGCCCGCCCTTTCTCATGGTGGAAAACGGTGCCGATGAGACGAGCATCGAGCCGGGCGGAAGCTCCGATTTGAGGCTCTCGGTCTTCACAGACGAGAACGCAACATCAGGATACTATGCCCTGCCCTGCACCATCACATACTGGGATGAAGGAGAGCCCGGTCAGGCCGGCCTGGCAGGCGGAGAGGCAGGCAGAAAGGCCGCCGGAGATGGAGGCGAAGAGGATGGAAAGCAATATGGAGAGCAGCGCCGAGAGGAGCTGGTGGCCCTGGTTTACGTGGGCGAGCGCGGGGGCTTTTCGTGGCTGTACCTGGGCGGGGCGGGTCTGTTGCTACTCCTTTTAGCCGGCGGGCTGAAGGGCTTGGGGATGCTTCTGGTGAAGAGCAGAAGGCTGCGCATTGTCAAGAGATGATCGTTTCTCTGTGTCTCTGTGCCTCTGTGGTTTAGTAGTACTTTGCGCAATTAAGCCTACTGCTACTGAACAAAACCACAGAGGCACAGAGGCACAGAGACGAGATTAAAGCATGAAAGACAGAATGGCTTTATTCTGCCCAGAGGATATTGCGCAGAGCCAGAGTCTATCCTCCCGTCAGGCGCAGGAAGCTCTCCTGGGCCTTCTCGAGAATCTCCTCCTCTCCCGGAATGACCCCACCGCGCATGAGGACTTTGCCGTT
>CAYQKI010000033.1:0-18659 GCA_964418105.1 uncultured Methanotrichaceae archaeon
GGAGAGACCCGTCGATCGTGAGTTCGAATCTCACCAGCCCCACCTTTTTCTTCTCTGCGCCGCCAGGGCAAAGCCATGAGCTTTCTTTTGCTTGCTGGAGAATCTCCACAGCGTTTAAATAGCAACCGGGCCATCTCCTGGCGGGTGCCGAGATGTACAGAGATGTCATCACATTATGCTGGTCCATCAAAGAGGTCAACAAGAACCTCACCGACAGGAAGTCTACATCCGACTTATCCATAAAGTACCTTAAGAATGCCTGCCGTCTTTTAGCCGGCCACTTGCGGGAGATGAGCAAATCCGATCCCAGAGAGGCCATAGAGGTAATCGACAAAAAGGGAGGCAAGAAGTCCTTCGCCCTGGCGGAGGTGGCGGAGATGCTCTATGACACGCGAAAGATCATAGAGCTGAATCTGATAGACAACATAGCCGCCTGGGCCAAAGCCGGCCTCCCGGATTAACCGAGTAGGGCTAACCATAATTTTTTTAATCTGTTGATTTTGCGCCTCAGAACTCATAGGGCTCATCACTGCATCAGAGAATGCATATCATCATCGGCGCTAGCTTAGGCCAACTGTTGCAGGGCAGGCTAAATCAACCTTTCCGGGGTATGAGTAGAAGGGCAAGTGCAGAGCCGATGCCAGGGCAAGGTTCTTGCAGCAGAGGCGTTCCTGCCATGAGGTATGGTGCGACTTGGCGTGCACGTCTCCATTGCCGGGGGCGTTGACCTCTCTGTGAGCCGAGCCCGGGAGAAGGGCTGCGACGCATTTCAGATATTCACTGCCAATCCCCGCGGCTGGAAGGCGAGGCCCATCTCCAGCGAGGCGGCAGAGCGATTTATCGCCACGCGGCGGAGGGAGGGGCTCTTCCCGGCGGTCTCCCACATGCCCTACCTGCCCAACCTGGCCTCTTCGCGACCGGAGGTCTACGAGAGGTCGGCGGAGGCCCTAAAGGAGGAGATGGAGCGCTGCCGCATACTGGACATGGACTATCTGGTGCTGCATCTGGGAAGCCACCTGGGCGACGGCAGGGAGAAGGGAATCGACAGGATTGTGCATGCCCTGAAGACTGCCCTCTCTGCCAACCGTGGCCGGACGGTCCTCCTCCTGGAGAGCAGCGCTGCCAGCAAGAACAGCATAGGCGGGAGATTTGAGGATCTGGCGGCCATACTTGACCAACTGGCCGAAGAGGAAGGGGCAGGTCGCAGAAGGCTGGGCGTATGCCTTGACACCTGCCACCTCCATGCCGCAGGCTACGACCTGAGCCGCCCTGCCGCCCTGGATGCCACCCTGGATGAGTTCCAGGGGCTCATCGGCCTGGATAGAGTGGCCCTGGTCCATCTCAACGACTGCAAAAGCGCCCTGGGATCGCATCTGGACCGGCACGAGCACATCGGCCTGGGCCGGATCGGGGAGGAGGGCATGCATGCCGTACTCTGCCATCCTGCCCTCTCATTGCTGCCCATGATCCTGGAAACTCCAGTGGACAGCCGTCGCGACGACGTGGGAAATATGCAGGAGGCAAGGAGGCTTGCCGGTATTGCCGGCACCAGCCAGGCCTCAGAAGGAGAAGAGTGTCTTTAAAACCAGCAGAAGAGCATCATTTGAAATGGGCTTGACCAGGTAGCTTCTCGCCCCCAGGTCGTAGCTCTTCTGAATATCCTGATCTTCATTGGAGCCGGTCAGTATGACCACCGGGATATCTTTGAACTTATCATCTTTTTTTATGCTTTTGAGCAGGTCTATGCCGCTCATATCGGGAAGGTTTATGTCCAGAAGGATGAGTTGGGGGAGGTCGGCTGGAGAGCTGCTTTGCAGTATGGAGACGGCCTGCTTTCCGTCTGCTGCAATGACCAGTCTCTTATCCAATGCGTTATGCCGGAGCAGCCTCTTTGCCGCCGCCGCGTCCAGCAAATCATCCTCCACCATCATGATCCTTAATTCTTTGTCCATACCTTCACCTGGAGCCTGCGCTCATCCCTACCAATGACTACTTGAGGAGTTGTTGCACCTACCCACAAAAATAGTTTTCCCACTGAGCTGCGGGACTGGCAGAGATAGCGCCTTGGATCCCCTAAACCCGTTTCGCAATCCTGGTATCCCTGCATCCCAGACGATGAACCGATATTTCATGAGCATCTGAATATTCAATATCCGTGGTAGTACTGATCTCAGTTAGGTAGAAGAAGGCTCTCCAGCCACTTCCACCCAGACCATCACATCCTGAATAAATCCTCTTCGCTCAGGAGCCTATTCACGCGCCGGCTGGATAGCAGAGCCACCCGGGATAGGGGCACATCCGCCTGCAGATCGTAGCCCAGCGCCTCACCCAGTTCGCGCGAAAACTGCATGATCTCCTCATGGCCGGGCATGGCCTCCCGGGACAGGCGGTCGCGCGAGCGGCCCAGGTGCATATAGGCTTTGACCTCCACGAAGTCCGGCTCGCCCTGCGCGATGATGCGGGCCCAATCAGCGGGCCTCTCCAGGTTCAGGCCGCGGGCGACCGTCAAACGGACCACGCTCCGGCAGCGATGCTCCCCCAGGACCTCCAGGCTTTGCAGTATGCGGGGCCACAGGTCCCTGGAGGGGCGGCAGACGCGGCGGTACAGCCCCTCATCCGGGGCGTTGAGGCTCATGTAGAGCTGAGTGGGGCGCAGCCCCTCCAGCACATCGGGATTGGTGCCGTTGCTGACCAGAAAGGAAGTCATGCCCCTCCTCCGGATGAGGTCGAGAAGCTCTGCCAGGTATGGATAGAGGGTGGGCTCGCCCATCAGGGAGAGGGCGACGTGCTTTGGCTGGCGCGCCTCAGCCAGGCGGGCCAGGTCGGTGGTCTTCGCCCCGCCGTAGCCGGAGAGAAACTTCTTCTGGCCGAGCAGGATGCCGTCCAAAAGAGGCCCTGGCTCCAGGTGCTCCTTGGCAGTCACCGGTTCATCGATGGGCCTCCAGCAGTGCAGGCAAAGGTGATTGCACTCCAGAGTAGGCGTCATCTGCACGCACCTGTGGCTGGAGATGCCGTAGAAGTGGTGCTTGTAGCATTGGTCGCCGCCCCGCATGGCCCGATTCAGCCACAGGCAGGGCTTGACGGCTGCGCAGCCGACCAGGTGGTAGCCCTGGCGGGCGAGGATCTGGGCAGGCTGATTTTCCAAAGGCATAACGGAGGGAGATGGGATGGAGAAGATAAAAAGGTGCTGATTCATACTGAAGAGATGTTGTGATTCGTCTGGCCTAATCTATATTCAAACTGCAAAAGTGATAAATCCTGGCCCATCCAGGTAAATTTGATGCGAGCCATCCCACGGGTCCTTCCAATCTCTGACATTCGCTGGCGTCTGCCGCTCTATCTGCTGGCGTCCCTCTTTCTCTCCGCCCTTCTGCTCGCCATCCCGGCAGCCGCCCAGCAGGACGGCTCCGCGCCGATGGCTCCGCAAAGCCCGCTGCCCCCCCGCCCGGAGGTCGCCGCCGCCGAGGTCCTGGCGGCCATCCAGTCGGGCGAGGCCGTGACCTACGACAATGTGACAGTCGCCGGCAGGCTGGACATCGACGTCTCTGCCGGGCCGGTCAGCCGGCAGGTGAGCATTACCAACTCCCGTTTCCTGGGTCCGGTGAGAATTGAGGCCGTGACATTCAGAGATAACCTGGACCTGCGCGGCTGCATCTTTGAGGATAATGTCAGCTTCCTCAAATCCAGGTTCGATGGAGACCTGCGGCTGGCGGGGGCGGTATTTCTCAAGCAGGCCGACTTTGCCGAGGCCATCTTCAGCGGGCCGGCCACATTTGCCTCCGCCCGCTTTCTCAAGGACGCTAGCTTCAGTAGTGCCGAGTTTGACGGAGATGCCATCTTTTTAGATACGGGATTTGCCAGCGACGTGGACTTCAACTATGCCAAATTCATGAGGACGGCCTACTTTTACAGCGCGTTCTTTGAAGACGTGAGATTCTTTGAGACCAGGTTCTCCGGCCAGGTGACATTTCGGTCGGTCCGCTTCTTCGGCAACGCCGAGTTTGCAGCCACCAGATTTGAGAGCGATGTCATCTTCCGCGACGCCCGCTTTTTAGGCGGCAGCACCTTCGGCCTCTCCAGCTTCGCCGGCATCGTCGACTTCGGAGGAGTGGACTTCAGCCAGACGGCCTTCATGGGTGGGGTCAAATTCTCGGATCTGGCCTACTTCACGGCAACGAGCTTCGGAGGCGACCTGATACTGGAGGAGGCGAGGCTCTACAGCATGCAACTGGAGAGCGCCTCGTTTGCAGAGGGAGCGATGATCAACCTCAACAGCACCGACTTCAATAAGTTCGTGGTCCACTGGCCGACCATCCAGGACCGCCTGGTCTACAACGGCGCCGCCTACCTGGCCCTGGTCAAGAACTACAAGAGCCTGGAGTGGTTCGACGAGGCCGATGACTGCTACTACCAGTACCGCAGAGCCGGCCAGTACCAGGCCCCCTGGGGCTGG
Organism: uncultured Methanotrichaceae archaeon; assembly: GCA_964418105.1. Taxonomy (GTDB): domain Archaea; phylum Halobacteriota; class Methanosarcinia; order Methanotrichales; family Methanotrichaceae; genus Methanothrix. The sequence goes on from CAYQKI010000033.1 coordinate 4,454, forward strand.
GGCAAGATATCGGATATCATCGCCTGGCTGTCCTGCGGCTACGGGGTGCGGGTGAGCTACACTGCCTTCTGGTGCCTCTTTACCATCCTCTTCTTTGGGGTGGTCTTCTGGGCGGGAAAGGGCATGAGCAAGTTCGAGATCGAGGGCATGGAGCTTCCCGGAGACACGCGCCTATACCCCAGCAAGCGAGTCTCCTTCACCGATGCCCTGTACTTTTCCATCGCCATGTTCACCACATCCCAGGCCCCCGTCAACACCTACCCGGTGGGAGTCTACAGGCACCTGGCCATGGCGGAGGGCATATTGGGCTGGTTCTTCCTGGGGCTCTTCGTGGTGGTGCTCAGCGCCGTGCTCATCCGGTAGAGCAAAGCTTTCCGGAAAGGTTGATATACGTGCTGGGTATACGAATGGGCGGACAGGGCGCGTGGCCTAGTCAGGATAAGGCGGCAGCCTCCTAAGCTGTAGATCGGGGGTTCGAATCCCCCCGCGCCCGCTCGTTTTGTGCAGGCAGATTTGTGTTTCTATATGAAGAGTTTTGGCTCTTCGCTAATTCATATGGGCGGCCTAAGTGACTCTACCTTTGGTAGTTCCATCCGTCTCTGTGCGTACTCTGTGTCCTCTGTGGTGAAAAACGTCGTTAGCCATTGGTTACACCCAATAGACACGAACGGCCACCACAGAGACACAGAGATGAGATTTAAGCCCGAAAGACAAACGGCTCAAGTCAAGCATATCAAAAAGCGAGGAGCCAAAAATAGTGTTCAGGGGACGATCTTGGATATCCCCAATTCCAGTATATCCTCGGCCCCCGACCTCTTGAGCCGTGGTATGAGCAGATTGACCACGCCCCTGTCCACCACAGTCTCCACGGCATAGTAGCCTGAGTTGTAGAGCTTGGAGATGGTGGGATTCTTCATGCTGGGCAGCATGGCCATAACCTCCTTCATGGCATCCTCAGGCACATTCATCTTCAAGAGAACCTTCTCCTTGGCCCGGATCACAGCAGAGAGCAGCGTCTCCACCGCCTCAATCTCCTCGCGCTTGGCCGGGTCGGCCCAACTCTTCTTGTTGGCAATCAGCTCCGATGTGGAGCGGAGCATGACATCTATGATCTTCAGGCCGTTCTTCTTGAGAGTGGAGCCGGTCTCTGTCAGGTCGACCACCACGTCGGTCAGCTCCGGGACCTTGGCCTCCGTGGCTCCGAAGGAGAACTGAATCTCCACGGGAATTCCCAGACCCAAAAAGAAGGCCTGGGTGAGATTGGGATACTCGGTGGAGACGCGGCTGCCCGGCTTGATCTCTCTTGCAGAGTGGATGTCCTGGCCTTCCGGAACCGCCACCACCAGCTTAACCATGCCCGGCCCCTGCTTGCCGTAGTACAGCTCAGTGACCCGCGAGACCACCGCTCCGGACTCCATGATCCAGTCGGTTCCGGAGATGCCCAGGTCGAAGTAGCCCTTGGCCACATAACCCGGTATCTCCTGAGGGCGCAGTATCTTCACCTTGCCTATGCGGGGATCGTCGATGCGGGCGTTGTACTCCCGCTCCGTCCTCTTGACCTGCAGCCCGGCCTGCTCGAAGAGCTGCAGGGTCTGATTCTGCAGGCTGCCCTTGGGAATGGCAATGTCTATCATCCTGGTCATCTGGCTCTTTCAGAACATATTTTTGTCTTGTGGTTGACCCCTGGCCGGCCCTGGCCCCCCAGCAAATGCATTTGGCCGGTCCGGCCCCAACAATATTTATAAATAACTACAGCAATACTCATGTGCAAAGGGGAGCAGAGCTAATGGCATCACTCATCATCTCGGACACCCACTTCGGGTCGGATGCTTCAAGCCTGCATGATCCGGCCAGGGTGGAGCAGCTCATGCAGCAGGTGGAGCAGTATCAGAGCGACTGCCAAGAGGCCCTGCTCCTGGGAGATATATTCGACTTCTGGAGGGCCCGCCCGGAGTGCGCTGTCAGGGGAGCCCTGCCCCTTTTCAGCCGGCTGAAGGAGGCCGGGCTGAAGATTCGCTACATCGTGGGTAACCACGATCATCACCTTGTGGTGCAGAAGCATGAGGGGGAGTTTCTGGAGAGGGCGGCACGCGGCGATATATTTCCCGTCTATACCCCGGCCCTGCGCTGGAAGCAGACATTCGCGGGCATAGATGTGGAGATGCTCTACCCTTGCTACAGTAAGATCTGCGCCGACAGAGCATTCCTCTTCACCCATGGCCACCACCTGGACGGCATCCAAAACCTCACCCTCCAGCTCATGGAGAGGATGCGCCGGCTCTCCGGAGAGGAAATCCTCCCTGCTGACCTGGAGATGATGATGACATATGCCTACGAGAGCATCTACCGCTCCGCCTGCATCGGACAGATGGTCAGCCTGGAGGACTTCATCTGGAAGGCATCGGGCCTCTTTCAGAGGTTTACCATGGCAGTCTTCTCCCAGCAGCACCCGTCATCGGTGCAGGGCCAGTACGATGCTATTTTGCAGTTCATTCGCGACCGCCATCTGGGAAGAGTGGACTGCTTCGTATATGGCGATACTCACCGGGCAGGCATATTTCAGAGAAGGGACGGCCCGCTCGCCGTCAACTCCGGCTGCTTTACCAGAGAGATAGAGGGAAGATCCATAACGACGAAGCCCGGCTCTAGCTTTTTATCGGGAAGCCAGACGCCGGAGACCTATCTGCTCCTGGACGACTGGGGCCTGGCCCTGAGACAACTGGGGCAGGACAAGCCGCTCTTCCTCTGCGAGCTCTTCTAAGCCGGGCCAAACCTATTTCATCCAGTATCCTCCAATGCCGGGATATGTTCGAGGCGAACGAGGAGTCCTGGGCCCTAGAGGTCGTGAGAAGCCTGTTTGATGTGCCCTCCGAGGAGCTGATAGAGATTGGAGATATGGTCAAAGAATCGCTGTTTGATCCCAGCATAGGCAGCAGAGAGGAGGCAGCGGCCAAGATCATGGCGGCTTCGGAGGGAATGTCCAAGGAGAGGCTGATCTTAGCCGGCATGTTCCTCTCCGGACTGCTCCGCTGCAAGCTGGCCCAGGATGCCAGCCGCAGTGCCGAACAGAGTGGAGAAGACTGCAGCCCGTGCTGTGAGGATTTCGGACCGGGCCCGGAGGCGGAGAGCGGCAAATAGGCCTGGACGGCTGAGAAGGCACTGGACGGAGGATGAAGGCAAGGGCGAAGCCCGGAAAAGGCCGGGATGATGCCGCCTGGAAAAAGGAGGTCAGAGGCATAGTCGAAGCCCTGCTGGCCGGGCAGGTGGCAGGCGAAGCAGAGATTGAGGCAAAGAAGAGAGACGTCTCCGCCCGCCTGGGGCTGTCCTCCCTGCCCAGCAATGCGGATATCCTGGCAGCGGGCAGGCCGGAGGAGAGGCACCGCCTCAAGATGCTGGTGCGAAAGCCCACCCGCACCCTATCCGGCGTGGCGGTGATAGCGGCCATGACCGCCCCGGCAAGGTGTCCGCACGGCATATGCGTACCCTGCCCCGGCGGCATCTCCTGCCCGTCCCCGCAGAGCTACACCGGCCGCGAGCCTGCCGCTCTGCGGGCGGCTCAGCATGACTACGATCCTTACCGGCAGGTGTGGGCTCGCCTCTCCCAACTGGAGGAGATAGGCCACAGCCTGGACAAGTCGGAGCTGATCATCATGGGTGGGACCATCACCTCCCGTCCCCTGGGCTATCAGCACTGGTTTGTCAGCCGATGCCTGCAGGCCATGAACGACTACCCGTCAAACTGCCCGCCGGCAGAGGGCCGATTACAAGCCCGATTTCGCTCTTTTGATGAAGAGGCGGCGGCCAATGAGACCGCAGCCGTCAGAAACATCGGCACCACATTTGAGACCCGCCCCGATTACTGCCGCCCCCAGGACATCGACCGGATGCTGAGCCTGGGAGCGACCAAGGTGGAGCTGGGGGTGCAGAGCACCAGGGACGACCTGCTGCAGGGCATGAAGAGGGGCCACAGCGTGCAGGACTCAGTCCAGGCCGCGGCCAGGCTGCGGGAAGCGGGCCTGAAGGTGGGCTTTCATATGATGCCGGGGCTGCCCGGCTCCACGCCTGAGATCGACCTGCAGGTCTTTCTGGATCTGTTCTCGGACGATCGCTTCCGCCCCGATTACCTCAAGATCTATCCCACACTGGTAGTGGAGGGGACAGAGCTGCACCGCATGTACTGCCGGGGCGACTACTCTCCGCTGCAGGACGGTGAGGCAGCGGAGCTGGTCTCCCGCATAAAGGAGATCCTGCCCGGATATGTGCGGCTGCAGAGGGTGCAGAGGGACATACCCGCGCCGCTCATCCTGGCCGGCGTCAAAAAGTCAAACCTGCGCCAGTTAGCCCAGCAGCGACTGGCGGCCCGGGGAGGGCGCTGCCGATGCATCCGCTGCCGGGAGGCGGGGCTGCTCCATGTCACCCACGCCGATGTCTCCCTCCGCCGCGAGACCTACCGGGCAGCGGGAGCGGAGGAGCACTTCCTCTCCTTTGAGGGGCAGGACGGCACACTGGTGGGATTTCTGCGGCTGCGCCTCTCGGAGCTGGCCCGGGTGAGGGAGCTACACGTCTACGGGCCGATGCTGCCCATCGGCAGCCGGGCGGAGGGCTGGCAGCACCGGGGCTTTGGTGAGAGGCTGGTCCAGTCGGCGGAGGAACTGGCAAGGGACGCAGGCTACACCTCCTTGCAGATCACCAGCGGCATCGGTGCCAGGGGCTACTACCGGCGGCTGGGATACGGGCTGGTCAGGCCGTACATGGTGAAGAGGTTGGCAGACGCCGAAATTCGCAAAACTGGAAAGGAAATCGAGGGAAGAGGCATTCACCACAACCGTTAAATACCGCCCATCAGAGATGCATTTCGATCTGAGGAATTACAATATGCGTTGGCAAGGCAAATTCGGAAGGAAGCCCACCGGGGGAAAGCTGATTCCCGCCAGGGGCAAGAGAAAGTATGAGATCGGCAGAGAGCAGAGCGACACCACCATAGCCGCAGTCCGGGTCAAGAAGATCGAGGCCAAGGGCGGAAACCAGAAGATGAGAATGCTGCGGGGCGACATGGCCACAGTAGCCGACCCCGTGACAGGCAAGTCCAAGATCGTCAAGATCGAGACTGTAAAGGACAACAAGGCCAATCTGCACTACATGAGAAGGAGCATTCTGACCCATGGAGCCGTCATCAAGACTGAGATGGGGGACGCCAGGATCACCAACCGGCCCGGCCAGGACGGCGTCATCAATGCCGTGCTGCTGCCCGCCCAGTAAATTTTCCTTTTGATGTTCATAGTCTTCCGGTGCGCCTGCGGCAGGCACCTCTATGCCCCCAAGGAGAGCAAGACCAGGTCCTGCCCCTGCGGCAAGAGAAACTGCCTGGCCAAAGTCAGGATCCTCGGCCAGGCAGAGGATGCCCGCGCCGCCGGAGATATGGTGAGAAGGCTGCAGTTGGGAGAGCATGGCCTGACCGGTTTTCACCCGGCCGGGCGGTAGCCGTCATTTCAGGAATTTATATTTTATTGATATATTTTGTGCGCCTTATTCGGCATTATGGCAAAAGAGGCATGGGTGCGGGATAAAACGTCTCCGTCCTCCGACCTCACCTCACCCTCCAGGAAGGCTATGCTTCTGCCCAGCTTCGCCACATGCCCCTGGGCCGATATCCTGCCGCTCCTCACACCTCGCAGAAATGAGGTACTCTCGGAGATGGTGGCGATTGCAGCTCCGTCCTCCAGGGCGGTGAAGAGAGCGAGAGCCATGGCCTCATCGCACGGCGCCGTGTACAGGCCGCCCTGCAGCCATCCCACGCCGTGGGATTAAATAGGTGGTGGGAGCAGAGAGACCGGATATATGACCATCCTGGTGGGCTGCAGCGGCTGGTCCTATGACGACTGGACCGGCAGGTTCTATCCCCATTCCCTGGCCAGGAAGAGGGGCGAGTGGCTGGCCTACTACTCCCGCTTCTTTCCCACAGTCGAGATCAACAGCAGCTTCTACCAGCCACCGGGAGAGCGCCAGGTTGCCACCTGGATCAAAAAGGGCCAGGCACTGGGTACAGGCAAATTTGAGTTCTCCCTGAAGATGCCCCGCACAGTGACCCACATCTGCATGGTGCAGAAGGATGCGAAGGAGGCCGCCTCCTCCGCCCGGGCATTTGAGCAGACCTGTGCTGCCCCCCTACACCAGGCCGGGCTCCTGGGTTCGGTGCTGCTGCAGCTCTCCCCTTATTTTACAGCCAGCCCTGAGAATCTGGCAGTTCTCAGGGAGGTTCTGGATGCCCTCCGCCCGGAGGAGCATTCCTATGCCGTGGAGTTCCGCCACAACTCCTGGCGGGATAGGGTGACGGGAGCGATAGGCCAGCCCGTCAGCCGGCTCCTGGCGGAGATGGGCGTGGAAGAGGTGCTGACGGACGGGCCAACTGCGCCCCCCCATCATGCCGGCACACCACAACCTGGACGCTGTTCGTCCTTTGCTGAGATGGCCTCGGCCGGGATTTCCGCTCCACCAGGCAGCGGCCAGAGCGCAGGCCACGCTTACATCCGCTTTCACGGCAGAAACTGCGACCTGTGGTTTGGCAGGGAGAAGGAGGAGGGCGACTTTCGCCTCAATCGCTACGATTACCTCTACAGTAAAGAAGAGATCCGGGATTGGGTGCCGCGCATAAAGGCGGAGGAGATCAGAGCGGACCGGGTGAGAATCTACTTCAACAACCACGCCCGGGCCAAAGCAGTGAGAAATGCCTTTCAACTGATGGATATGCTGGCCCTGCCCCATGAAGAGAAGAAGATCGATCTTCAGAACCAGTACCGCCTGGGAGGCTTCTAATGGGAGTCTTAAGCTCATGCGCCTGAAAGAGAGATTGAGGGGTGCCGTGCCTGAGGAGCTGCTAGAGAGGCTGCCTGGCGGATTTCACATCATCGGCGACATCGCCATATTGAGCATTCCCGCGGAGCTGGACGAATACAGGGGGGTGATCGGCCAGGCCGCCCTCTCTTCGGGAAAGGGCATCAAATCAGTCTTCAACAAGACAGGAAAGCTACACGGGGAGCGGAGGGTAGCAGGCCTGGAGCTTTTAGCAGGCCAGCCGGGGACGGTGACAGTGCACAGGGAGTTTGGCCACCTCTATTGCCTGGATGTGGCGGAGGTCTTCTTCAGCAGCCACCTCGGCTATGAGAGGAGGAGGGTGGCATCTTTAGTGCAGGCGGGGGAGACGGTCCTTGTCCCCTTTGCGGGAGTGGGTCCCTTTGCCGTGCCCCTGGCGGCGCGCGGAGCGAGAGTGCTGGCCCTCGAGAAGAGCCGCAGAGCATGCCTCTTTCTGGCGGACAACGCCCGACTCAACCGGGTCGAGGATGGGATGGCTATAGTCAACGGCGATGCCCTGCAATCAGCTCGCCTGCTGAGAAGGCAGTTTGACAGGGCAGTGCTGCCCGCGCCCTACGGCCTCACGGGGGCCCTGGAGGCGGTGCTGCCCCTGGTGAAACCTGGCGGGTGGCTGCATTTCTATACATTCGGAAATCCGCTGCAGATCGAGCCGCTGGTCAGCCATTATGAGGATCTGGGCCTGTCGATAATGAATTGCAGGCGCTGCGGCAATATCGCCCCCCGCGTCAGCCGCTGGGCCTTCGACATGAAACGAAATCCTTAAATACGGTGATTGACGTAAAATATACTTGGCAAAGGTCGAAGACTCATTTCTTTCCCAAGCGCAGGACTTTTGCCTCCCTCCTAATTACATCACTTCAGAATTCATAAAGCGCCGCTCACCACCGCCAGGGCCAGGGCGAAGATGCCCATCAGGCTGAGGGGCAGAGTATATGCCAGTGCCGTCTCCTTTAGGCTGGCCCCAGTAGCGCTTTTGACCAGCCAGAAGAAGGGATCGGTGACATAGGAGAGCATGAAGGCCCCGGCGGCGATGAGCAGGGCCAGGGTTTCGGCGGGCAGGGGATAGCCGGCCAGGACCTCTGCCGCCAGTGCCGATGTTACCACCCGTGAGCCCTGGGCCAGCTCCAGGGCGGCGGAGAGAAGAAACGGCAGCAATAGGACCGGCAAAAACTGCCCCTGCCGGAGGATCTCCCCGGACAGATCGCTTCTCGATACCACATAGCCGAATGCTCCCGCACCGCACAGGTCCAGAAGTATCACCCCCGACCTTCGCGAAGCGGCATGAATCAGTTCCTGCATCTTATCTCTCTGCCAGACCAGTCCCAGCAGCGCCCCCAGCAGCAGCGCCATTCCAGGGTCGGTGAGAATGGCAGCAGCCGACCGAAAGGGGGCCGCTGCGCTGCTGCCACCCAGGCTCAATTTCGCGGGCACCGCCAGATCGACCAGAGCGCCGGCCAGCATGAGGAGCAGCGGCAGAAGCAGAGGAGCCCAGGCGCGAATGCGGCTGATTTTGAGGGGGATAGGCTGCAAAGCGGCGGCCTGCGCTGCCGGGCCGCTCCCGCCTTTCTCCGCCCTGTGCACCGGTTTGTCCTCGCGACCTGCGGCCAGCACAACTCTTCCATCCGCTCCTGCCTGCAAGGGGATATAGCGCATTATGAGACAGGCAACGGCAAAGAGTGCAAAAGAGATGGGAATGGCCCTGTAGAGGAGGCCGGACGGGCTGGCCAGCAGAGAGGAGGACAGGGTGATCATGACCGGAGAGGGATACAGGAGGTTGAAGGAGATGATAGAGCAGACGGCGGTCATGAAGAGGGCCCTCTTTTCTTCGAGGCGGGAGGAAGCATTCGTGGCTGCCATCCCCCGCACTACGGGCTCTAAAATCATGAAGGCGGTGATGCTGCACATCACGGGAAGGGAGATGAGAAATCCGGCTGCCCCGCTGGCAATCAGGCTCCTTTTAGCCAGCCGGGAGAGATCAGAGACTATCCTCTCCAGGCTCCCCGTGCGGCGAAGGTATTCTGCCAGCAGAGCCCCTCCAACTATCACCAGGGCCAGTGAGGAGAACATGCGGGCCAGGCCGGTGGATATGTAGCCCAAAAGCTCCGGCCCCATGCCGGAGAGAGTCCCGAAGAGTAGCGAGGCCATGATCAGGCTCAGAAAAGGCCCCAGCCGGGGGATGATGATGCTGGCAGCAATTACGGAGAGGAGGAAGGCAAAGAGGGGATCCATGCTGCCAGTCATATACGCCTGGCTATAAATTCGTAATTATGACGCCACCCGTCTATTCCGGGGCCACCTCCGAAACGCATTTATAGGTAGAAATATAAAAAAGACCGAGAAGGGATTTAGTCTTAACTGACTGGGCCGGGATCGCAAAACCGCCATCCTGGCAAGGGATTCTTGGCAGAGGGATATCAAGGGAGTAGCATGAGGAGAGGTAGCTTTGGGCGCAGACTACCTCGGGGGAGTCTTGGCTTTGAGGGCGGTCAGGCACTCCTGGGAGTAGCCGTGTTGATGGTTATTCTAGTCTCTTCCCTGCTCTACCTGTTTCCCGATATTCTCTCCAGTTCGATTCCTTCTGCTTCTGCTTCTTCCCAATCCGCTACTTCCTCTGAGAATGATATGGCCCTCCATGTGCTCTCCTATGATAACAGCGCCGGCAATCCCGCGAATTCCGCTCCCTCACCCCTCTCCGGTATCTCCCCCCAGACTCCTGCCGGGGCCCCTGATTCAGCCCTTCCCGCCACCTCCTCCTTCACCACGCCCACCCAGGAAGAGGAGAGTTCTGCCTCTTTGCTGGCCACAGTGCGTGTCATGTCCGACCTCAGCGAGGTCTGCCTGGAGAATACCGGACCGGATGATCTGCACAATGTGGTGGTCGCAGCAGGGGGCAGGACGCTGGGCACCATCTCTGAGCTCGTGCCCGGTGAAAAGAAGGTCCTGGCCCTGGCCGGAGGGCAGCAGGACCTGGCGGTATCCGCCCAGGACCCAGACGGCAGGAGGGTTATCGCCCGGGTCCAGTACATCCCTTCCGGGGACCAGGGCAGCTCTGCCGCCGCTGCCCCACTGCCCGGACCATCCGCCCCCCTGCCAGCGCCACAGCCTGCATCCGCCCCAGGCGATGAGGTCCTGACAATCAAATCCGTCTCCGCATCCAACAGTCCCCTCGAGATCAGCCTCTCTGCCAACAAGTCGGAGGGCCTGGCAGGCCAGATCGCGGGCTACAGATGCATAGCCAAAAACGCCGGAGGCCAGGAGCTATCCGAAATCATTATCCATTGCGGAGGGAGGATGGCCTCCACCAGGTATCTGCCTCCCGGAGAAGAGCTGGTGCTGGAGGGCGCTTTTCCCATAGAGAACAGCACCACCCTCTCCGCCACGGCAGAGGCCAGGGACGGGCGGGGCAATTCCTACCGCAACAACACCTCCCTGCCCATCTGGATGAGATCCTCCCGCCTCAATCTGTCCGTCTCCGCTCCCAGGTATGCCCACCGGGGCGAGAGCATACCTGTGCAGATTCGCATGGAAAACCGGGGCGATGACGACCTGGCCGGACTGACGGTACAGTACGGATGGGGCGGGGAGGAGCAGATCGCTCTGCTTCCCGCAGCAGGCAAGAAGGATCTGAGCCGGGAGATGGTTGCCGGCCAGAGCGCCAATATCACCGTCTCCGGGCGGGACGAAGAGGGCAGACTGGTTTATGCATCATTTCATCCCAGGATTGAGGTCCTGTCCTCCTCTCTGCAGATTCAGGCCGATCCGGCTTTGGTCAATGTCTATCCCGGCCAGCCGGCAGAGGTGGGCTGGATACTGAAGAACACCGGACAGGAGACGCTGAGAAATATAACCCTGGAAGGCGACGGCAGCCGGCGCATCCTCAAAGAGCTTTCTGCCGGCAGTTCTGTGAGGATGGCGGCCATCTACAGCAAAGACAGCACATCATGGATCAATGTCACTGCCAAAGGAAGCGACGCAATGGGCTTTGAGACAACTGCAGAGGCGGGCGTTCTTATAAAAGCCGTCGCTCCAGGCATCAGCATCAAGCTCATGCCCTCACAGATCGAGGCCTGCCCGGGAGAGAAGGCGGCAACAGACGTCCTGATCACCAACACCGGAGACGATCCCCTCCAGGACGTGCGCATCAGGCTCAATGGCAGCCTCATCTCCAACCTGGGGGATATCGGACCGGGCGAGTTTCGGGTCGTGCAGAGCCAAACAGCCATATACGGCAATTGCAGCCTGAGCTTTCTGGCAGAGGGCAGGGACTCTTTAGGCAGGCTGCAAAAGGCAGAGGCAGCCGCCCAGGTGGAGGCAGTGGTCGCCGCCCTCAAGATCTTCGCCGGAGCCTCGCCTTCGGCAGTCGCTGCCGGGGAGAGCTGCCGCATCTCCTGCACTGTGGCCAACACGGGCAAGGTGCCGCTTTACAGCATATTCGTAATCAGCAAGCGTCTGGGGCCGCTTGGCAATATCGATTTCCTCTCCCCCAAGAGGCAGATGACCATCGCCTCAGAGAAGACGGTCAATGAAGAGCTGCAGGACGTGATAACTGCGGAGGGCTTCACAGAGGACCGAAAGCCGGTGCGGGCCACATTCAACCTGAAAGTGGGAGTGCTCAGGGCGGGAGAGACGCCGGTGGAGGATGTGCCCGGGCCCGGCCCGCAGTACCATCTGGATATGTCCCCGGTCAACATCACCTACGGCAATGTCTCCTTCTCCTTCAACCTCCCCGAGCAGGAGCAGACGGAGAGGCAGGTCTCGGCAACGATCGCATCAGACATCGACAGGGCTTCCGACCGGCAGAATGAGGGGGTGCTGGAAAGGATCGAAGGCTTCTTCGACTACGTGGAGAGGCTGCTGGGCCTGTCGGAAGGCGAGGGCGGACAGGAGGGGGCAGAGGATGGCTCTGCCGGAGACGGCGATTCGGCTGCAATTGGTTCGGAGAGTCACGCCGCCCGCCAGTTTGCGGCAAAGGACGCCTCCGACCAGGGCAACTATGAGCTTTCCATTGAAGGGGTCAAGGGCTCGGAGCACGGGGCCATAACCATTCTCGATGTCAATGCCCAGCCCACTCAGCCGGCGGCGAACGAGCCGGTCAAGATCACAGTGCACCTCCAGTGCCCGCAGGGGGTCAAATCGGCCAGCGTCAAATACGGACTGTCCGACCTGCCCCTCACCAAGCAGGATATGCTCGATGTGGACCGGGTCTATGACTGCCCCCTCTCCCTGGATTCGGGAGATGCAGTGGACGGATACTGGAGCGGCACCATCCCCGGCCGGGGGGCAGGAGTCTACATGCCTCTGTCCGTCTGGATCTGGGATGGTGAGAGCAGCACCGAAGGAGGTCCCTACCTCATCCACTGGAGCACAGTAACCTCCACAGCCGCATCGACTGCCGCTGCCCCCAGTGCAAACGGCATGCTCTTTATAGAATCGACATCGGTCAAGGGCAGAGGCGAGGTGGCCATCAAGGACACCATCCAGGGCAGTACCATGCGCTTCAACGAGAAGATCACGGGCAACGGCTCCATCAGCCTGGAGACGGTGCGCTGTATAGACCGCAGCAGTTCCGTTGACAACTTCACAGAGAAGAAGGACCTGGTCTTTACCGGCGGCAACCTCAAAGGCCATCAGTCGGTAGAGTCGCCAAGCTTCCACGGCGGCATGGGAGCCGCAGTCACCGAGAGGTACAACCTGACCCATGTGGACCGGAGCGAGACGGCCAGCATCAACAGCAAGAATTCCGCCAACAATACCCTCTCCTTCCAGACGGAGCAGGCATTCAACGGCACCTGGAACATCCAGACCAAGTACGCCAAGTTCTACAAGAAGATCAAGGCCGATCAGCAGTACGCCGGGTCGTTCCAGACCCAGAAGGAGATCAAGTTCGCAGATGCGGGACAGAGGCAGTGACTAACAGAATCCTCTGTGCCTCTGTGGTGAAAACGTCGTTAGCCATCCGATTAAGTTAATGGCAAGAGAGCGGAAAAAGAGCCTAAGAGTTGCCCCTTCCCGCCCGCGAGGCCCTCTGCCAGACGTCCTCGTAGATGTCTATGGACTCGATGTGATTGTGCATGTTTATCCTGTGCTGGACGTCCGCCGCCCTCAGCCTCTTCTCCATGGAAAGGCGCAGCATCTCCTTGGCCGACTCATGCAACACCTCGGCCTCCTGCCACAGCCGCTCTGCCTCACCGGGGTCTGTCTGCCGGCTCTCCACAGAGAGCGCCCGCAGATCCATCTCTCTCTGCAATGATGAATCGTGCTCCCTGGCCAGCCTCTCCGCCTCAGCCAAAAGCTCCTCGACCTCTGCCTGCATATCCTCCACGCTTCTGGTCACCAGATCCTTCTCAGAGAACATCACTATGCCTCCAGCATATTCAGAAATAATTGATGAACGCGAGTGTCTTCCGTCAGCTCAGGATGAAAGGCCAGCGCCAGCAGATTGCCCTGCCGGGCGGCCACAATGGCTTCTCCCACTCTGGCAAGCACCTCGACATCCGGGCCGGCACGGCCTATGGCCGGGGCGCGGATGAAGACCGCACGGTAAGGCCTGTCCAGCCCCTTGATATCCAGGTCAGCCTCGAAGGACTCCCTCTGCGGCCCGAAGGCATTGCGGCTGATCTGCGTGTCCATCAGGCCCAGTGTCCTCACCCGTCCGTCGCCCTGCACATCCCGGGAGAGCAGCACCAGTCCGGCGCAGGTGGCCAGGATGGGCTTGCCCTCCTTGGCTGCATCCACCAGCTCCTCTGCCAGGCCGGAGCGCTCCAGTTGCCTGGAGATGGCTGTGCTCTCTCCGCCGGGAAGAGCCAGCGCCTGGCACTCTTTCATCTGGCCGGGCCGCCGGACCTCTACCACCTCACCTCTGCCGGATAGAGCCCTCTCCAGGGCCAGGACATGCTCAGATACATCACCCTGCAGAGCCAGGACGCCGATGCGCAGCACTTACCAGCCCCTGGTTTGCAGCGTCTCCCCTTCCGGGATGCTGGCCGCGTCCAGCCCCTTCATAGCCGCTCCCAGGCCCTTGGATACACCGGCCAGGTGCTTGGCATCATCGTAGTGATGGACGGCCTCTACAATGGCATGGGCCATGGCGGCGGGATTCTCCGACTTGAATATCCCTGAGCCCACAAATACGCCGTCTGCTCCCAGTTGCATCATCAATGCCGCATCCGCAGGCGTTGCCACTCCTCCGGCGGCAAAGTTGACCACCGGCAGCCGCTGCATAGTGGCGCACTCCCTGACCAGATCAATGTCGGCTTCAATCTCCCTGGCCACATTCATCAACTGCAGATCGTCCATGCCCTTCAGACTCCTGATCTGGCCCTGAATCATCCTCATG
>CAYQKI010000034.1:0-7648 GCA_964418105.1 uncultured Methanotrichaceae archaeon
GCTCGAGGGATCCACAGTCCCTCAGGATAACCACTACCCTATCCCGGCACGCCAGCACCCAAATTCACTTCCAAGAGATAAAACTTTCCCCGCAATAAGCCCTTCCTGTGACGTCCACCACAAGAGAGACCAGGTCCTCCAGCCGGTTTATGTAGTAGACCTGGCCCAGGCCCGCCAGGGCCTTTTCTGCATTCTTGTCCCGGTAGGCCTGGTCTATGCAGAAGAGCACAAACCTGCCCGCCTCCGCCGCCTTTTTGATGTCTTCCCATTCCTGGTAGAGGTTCTGGATGTGGGTGTCTGTGATGCACAGTATCAGGCAGCCGGGCCGCTCCTCGGCGAGAGCCCTCACCGCCTTTCCCGGAATGTGGGTGCGGGTGGAGAAGAACTGCACCAGTATGTTTTCAACGGCGGAGAGGTCCCGCGTCCAGGGGGTGGCCAGGTACTTCTCGCTGAAGTTTATGGCTGCGATCATGGCCCCCTTGCCGTGGGCATAGCGGCAGGCCTTGAAGGCGGCCAGGGTGGCGCGGTGGGTCTTGGTGCCGGCAGCCGGCCCCTCCATGGAGCGGCTGCTGTCCAGCACCACCAGCAGGTCGGGCACAGCCCTGCCACCCGGCACCAGCGGCCCGCTCTCCCGGCTCCTCTTGTAGGTGGTGACACCGGGAATCATCTGCGGGGCGAGGCTCCTGGAGTAGGCCATGTCCAGCTCGCTGCACGGGTCGGTCAGCCTCCACTTCTCAGGCGCAGTGGGGTAGCTCTCGCTTCTCGGCCGGGCCGTCTCGGCGATCTCAATGCTGTAGCTCTGGTCGCGATACCAGCGGGCCAGGTCTCCCTTCAGCCCCAAAACGGCCAGAGCCTGCTCGTACTCCCGAATGTCCAGCTCTGCAGCGCAGGAGAGGGGAGCGGCATGGGCGCTGCCATTCAGGATCTCCAGGCACCGCACCTCTCCCCGCCCCAGCAGGCCGGGGGAGAGCGGCTCCAAAATCCGGGCCATCTGCCGGCACTGCCTGGGCCATAGACTGCGGTCCTTGACGCCGGGCGAGAAGACCCGGGCCAGTTGGGCGGCTTCCGGCCGCGAGCAGGCGGGAAGCTCCGCTCCCCAGTATTCCCTGAGAAAGCCCAGCACCACCCTATCCCGCAAGGAGAGGGCCTGCCCCTGTCCGGCCAGCCTCCTCCAGCCAAGGAGAGCCTTTCTCTCGTCCTCAGGGCTTCTCTCCAGCCGGAAGGAGTCGCAGACGATATCGGAAAATATGTTGACCATGCGGCGGGCGGCCAGGGCGTCAGGCTTCTCCAGCCCCTTGCCTGCGGCCAGGGCCAGCCGGCCCGCCTCCTCCAGCGAACGCGGACAGAATATGTAGTGAACAATGAGGTGATCGAAGAGGCTCTCCAGATACTCCGGCCCCAGGGCCAGCGTCTCGCTGTCTATGGTTATGCGGTAATTCTCGAAGGAAAAGCCGCCCTCAGGCTCATCGTGCACACCTTGCCCATTTGGCGCAGCTCTCTGCACACCCTCTGCCTGGGCTCCCTCTGCCTGCGTGCCCACTTTCTCTGCCGCTCCCAGCACTGCAGCCGCCAGGCGTGGACGGGGCAGAAGGGGCCAGTGCCAGTTCTTCCTGGACTTTGCCCAGACCTCAGACCAGTTCCAGCTTGTTGACATCCTCTGCCGCCTCCGGGCCGAAGGCTGCGGCGGCAATCAGCCCGCCCTTCTTCCTCCAGCCAGCCCTCCTGCCCGCTCTGCCCCTAACTGTGATCCTGCCCCCGGACATGAGGAGCCCCAGGTATTCTCCGGCATCACCCCGAACATAGAGGCTGCCGGAGTGCATGAGCCAGCCGGCCCTCTCCGCGCAGCTTCCCTGCACCACTATCCTGCCTCCTCTGTTGCCCAGGCCCGTGAACTTTCCGGCATCGCCCCTGATCAGGCCGAAGCCCGCCCGCATATTGCGAAAGGCATAGTCGCTGCAGCCGGCCGCAATTATCCCGCCCCCGGCCATCTCCTGGCCCAGGCATTCGCCGGCGCTCCCCTGCACCATGATCCTGCCGCCGCTCATCCTCTCCCCCAGGTGAGACCCGGCCCCCTCCAGGACGATCCAGCCCCGCCTCATCTCCAGGCCGGCATAATCCCTGCCGGGAAGCTTCAGCGGCCCTTCGCTTCTCTCCGCCAGTAGAGCAGAGAGATACCCCCAGAGGAGAGCATGCTTCCTGGCCGGCGGCGCAGACAGAAGCATCTCAATCTGGCCCCGGTCTTCAGAGACATACTGCTCCACATCCTCCCGCCGGGGCCTGGAGCCCACCAGATCGGCCAGGTCCTCAAGGCTGAATATGAGGCTCTTGCTCTGCGTCTTCAGCCTCCTGGCAGGAGCCGTCCCCTGATAGGCGTCCTCCATGAAGCGGGACAGCTTCATTTCACTTCACCCTCTGCTCCAGGGAGGCAATGAAGTCCATTCTGGCGATGGGATCGTCGAATAGGGAAAGCTCCTCCATGGCCCGGCCTGCATCCATCTGCCCGTCCATAGCCCGGGAGTAGATCCGGTTCATCTCCGCCCTCTCGTTCATGGTGCGGTTGATGCTCCTGTCCACAAGGTCGGCCACATAGGCCAGCCTGCCCGCCCTAAAGTAAGGGGGCTTGTCCAGGGCGGAGGGCAGCGGCGTCACCCTGTGCCAGATCACATAGGGAGCCACGGCCCGCAGCACCTGCAGGTCGGCGTCCCTGTCCAGCAGAAAGGCCATGGCCCGGCAAAAGGCTCTCAGGTCCTGCCGCACCCGGTCGGAGAGCCCCTCATCCACCTGCCAGCAGACGGCCTCCGGATTGTTCCAGTAGTGGCAGCCGGAGCAGAGGCCCAAAGAGGGCTTGGCCTTTGAGAGCTGGCTCTTGTCGTAGCCCGGAGCCCTCTCGCAGAGGGTAAAGTCGCGCAGCAGGCATAAAATGGCCAGCTCCACCTGGCTTTTAAGGGGCCTGTCCGCCACCAGGCCGGGCAGGGCTTCAAACTCTCCGGCTGTGAAACGGGGCAGCTCCTCCGCCAGGTCCCGCACATCCCTCTCCCGCTCGGCGAGGAGCAGGCCTGCCAGAAAATCGGGCTGGGTGGCGGGGACGCATGCCGAGATCCTGTCCAGAAGCGCCTGGTCTACCGGATAGGTGGACGAGAACTCCGGATTCATGGTGGCGAAGTAGCAGGTGTCTCCCGGGGTGAGGACCTGGCCGGCGTAGCTTATCCGCCGTTTTTGCAGTATCTCCAAAAACAGGTTCTGTTTGCCTCCTGGAAAGCGGTTGATCTCATTGATGAGCTTCCACTTTGACCGGGCCCACCCCGTCCAGAGAACTCTGGTTGGCCCCGGTGATGGCTCGGCCCACTGCCTGGGATCGAGAAAGCCCACAATCTTCTCCTCCGTCTGCTCCGGGTGGCCGGAGATCACCAGGTCTTCCACTTCCTCGAGGCCCAGGGAGAGAAAGGAGCAGCCCAGCAGATTGACCAGGGTGGTCTTGTTGGCCCCCATGCCTCCGTAGAGCAGCACAGCCCTGTTTCGCAGGCAGGCGTTGGCGACAGAGAAGTAAAGGGGGGCATTGACCCTCTGGCCGCCCACGGACAGGTCTCTCCTGCCCACGTGAAGCCGCAGCTCCTCCAGACAATCCATGAGCTGCTGTATCTTTTTGCGGGGATCCGGCATGAAGGAGACAGAAGTCAGCCTGAAATATAGAAGTGGTGGTGGATGATGAGAAAAGGCAAAAGCCAGTATTGCAGGAGGGATAAAATTGCCTTCGTGACTCTTGCCGATCAATACTACGACATGTGACGAATATAAGATTTTCGGTTGAAGGGCGAATCGAAACGGAGGGAGGGCAAAAGTCAAATTTGTAGGAGGGATAATGGCCGTCGACTTTTGCCTGATGGCACTACGGCATTAGACGTAATTAAACCTTTCGCTTTCAAATGACCCCCCGGTAGTAAGCCAGCCGTCTGGCGTGAGGCCGGAACTGCTCCACCAGCCAATCCTGCTCCTCCTCTGCCAGGGGCTGAAATTGCCGGCCCGCTGCCGCCAGTAGAGAAGCCTCCTCGCCGCTTTTGCAGCCCACAATGGCCGTACTTATCTGCCGGGACAGGGCGAAGCGCAGGAGCAGTTCGGCGGTTATGCCATCCCTTGGGGAGATGTGGTGCGAGCCGCCCAAAACCTTCATGGCGATAACCGCCAGGCCTCTGTCCAGAGCGGCAGGCATGACTGCATCCATGAATCCGCCCATGGACGCCTCGACCGGATTGACGGGCATAAGAGCTGCATCAACCGGCCAGCTCTGCACGGCGTGCAGCAATATGCGCGGGTCATGGTGGCCGGTGACGCCCAGGTAACGCGTCAGCCCCGTCTCCTTCGCCTCCATAAATGCCTGCAGGGCACCGCCCGGCCCCTCGACCTGCTCAATGTCCTGCCGGGTGCGGATGTCGTGAATCTGCCACAGGTCCAGACTCTCCAGGCCCATTTTCTGCAGAGACCCGGCCAGGTCCGCCTTCGCACCGGCATAGCTTCGCGAAGCCGACTTGCTGGTCTGAAATATGGATGACCTGAGGCTCGGATGCCTCTCCCAGAAGCGGCCGTAGTAGTCCTGGCTCTGGGCATAGGCAGGAGCCGTATCGAAGTAGGCGATGCCTTCACCTGCTGCCCTCTCAATCACTGCCAGCGCCTGCTCGCCCCGGCCAGAGGTGCGCAGCACCCCCTCTCCTCCCAGCCCCACCTGGGTCACTGCCGGTCCACTCTTACCGAAAAGCCTTCGAGATATCTCCATAATGATCCCACCAATGCATACTGCTGCTTAATCATCCCGATCCTTAATATATTCCGTCCGGCAAACCTCAGGTCCGGTGATAATCTTGCGCCCTTGCACCTGCTCATCATGGTCGGCATCACAGCGGCCGCTCTTCGCCCTGGCTGTAGCACTATTGATCATATGGCTGCCGGGGGCGAGCGCCCAGGACGCCGCCGCCTACTGGCTGCAGGAAGGCAGCTTTTGCCTGGCCAACGGAAGCTTTGACCTGGCTGCCAGGAGCTTTGAACGCGCCATCAGCCTGGAGCCAGAGAGCCCTGCCGCCTGGGGAGGAAAGGGCACTGCCCTCTCCCGCCTGGGCAGCTACAGCATCGCTTCTCTGTGCCTGGATTTCGCCCTGAGAAGAAGCCCGAACAATGCCACTTTATGGCTGGAGGCGGGCAGGGCTCAAGAGCTGTCCGGGGAGCATAGCGAGGCTATAGAGAGATACGACCGGGCCCTGGCCCTGGAGGGCTGTCTGCCCGGGGCCTGGTCAGGCAGAGGCAATGCATCTCTATCTCTGGGAAGGTATGAAGAGGCACTGAGAAGCTTTGACAATGCCACCTCCTGCGGAGAGAGCGCTGCTGGCCGGGCGGGCAGCATCAATGCCTGGCTGGCACAGGGCCGGTCGGAGCTGCTGGCCGGAAGATACAATGAGTCTCTGATCCTCTTCGACAAAGTCCTTGCCGCCAATGCCACAGAGGAGGATGCACTGGCCGGCAGATCGCAGGCACTGGCCGGCCTGTCTGCGCTAGATGAAGAAGAGAGCGTGGAGCAGAATCAGGAAGGGATCTCCTCCGGGGAGGACGGCGGCAAACAGTCCCGTGAAGTTGAGGACTCTTTCCCATCAGGCAGCCAGAGCGCCCTCGATAATGACGGCAGCAGCGCAGCCGAAGAGGAAAGCAGCAGCTTTTCTCAATCATACTTCCGGCAGGCACAAGCCCTGCATAAAAACGGCTCCCTGCCGGCAGCACTGGATGCCGTCAACCTCTCCCAGGAGATGGACCGGGATTATGAACCGGCATGGCTGCTCAAAGGCTGGCTGCTCTTTGAGATGGGAATGCCTTCTAAAGCTCTGACCTGTCTGAACAGGGCCCTGGCGCTGAATCAATCCCTGGCCGGGGCCTGGGCTCTCAAAGGGCAGATCTTCGCAGACAGCGAAAGATACAGCATGGCAGCCCTCTCTTTTCAGTCGGCCCTGCGCATGGAGCCCGAAAATGCCGATCTCTGGGCGGAGTATGCCAGGGTACAGGATTTGATGCAGCAGCCTGAAAAGGCCCTGCAGAGCTATGACCGGGTTCTGGCTCTGAACGAAAGCAGCATGGAAGGCCTGCTGGGCAAAGGCCGCATCCTCCAGTCCGGCAGGAGATACGATGAGGCGGAGCAGCTCTTCTCCAGGGCTATACGGGTCGATGCCAATAATTCATCGGCTCTGAGGGGCAGGGCAGAATGCCTCTCCTCCCTGGGCAGGCACGAAGAGGCTCTGGCATCCTATGATCGAGCCATTGCCATCAGTTCTGGAGATTTTCCCTCCCTCCTGGGAAGAGCCCAGTCCCTCTATGCCCTCCAGGACTACAACTCCTCCATTCTGGCCTTCCAGGAGGCTCTGATGCTGAACCCAAAGAGTGTATCAGCCCTTGCTGGCTCTGGATACTGCCTGATCATGCTGCAAAATTACTCAGAGGCCGTGGAGAGCTTTGCCAGGGCCCTGGCACTGGAGCCGCAGGATGACTCGTCCCTGGCAGGAATGGCAGAAGCCCTTTTCATGAAAGGGGATGTGGACGGTGCCGGCAAATACTACCGCCTGGCGCTCTCCCAGAATCCCCGGAACCCTGCTGCACTGCTGGGCCTGGGCAATGTCCTCTTCCGCCAGGGCAATCTCTCCGGCGCTCTGCAGTACTATGTCCAGGCACTGGATCAGGACCCCCAAAGCCTGGGGGCATGGCTGGGAAGCGGGCAGGCCCTGCTTTTGAATGGCTCGGCAGAGCAGTCCCTGCCCTTCTTTGAAAGGGCAATAGCCCTTGATGACAACAGCAGCTCTGCCTGGCAGTACCTGGGAGAGGCCCAGCTCCTCACGGGCGGGACGGATAATGCCCTCCGGAGCTTTGAGAAGGCATTGGTGCTCGATCCGGGGAGCAATGAATCGCTTCTGGGAATGGCGGATGCTCTCTATAAAATGGCCGACTACAGCATGGCTGCAGCTTACTATGAGCAGGCAATCGCCGGCGGGATGCAGAGCGCCCGCGCCTACCGGGGCCTGGCAAACAGCCTGTGCGCCGGTGGAGATTTTGAATCGGCTCTCCCCCTCTTCGATAGATCTCTCTTGCTGGAGCCGAATGATATCAATTCTCTGCTGGGCAAGGGGCTGGCCCTGGCGGCCACCGGCAATGTCTCCCCGGCCATAAAGTGCTTCCATGAGATTTTAACGCATGACCCGGAGAATTTTGCCGCATGGGCGAACCTGGGAAGCCTGCAGGCGGCGTCCGGCGATTATGAGCAGGCAGCAGAAAGCCTTCAGGCCGCCTGCCGGATAAATTCGTCATATGCCGGCCTGTGGTATGATCTGGGCCGTGCATACTACTATTCAGGCCGCTACAGCGACTCGGCCCTGGCCTTCAACAATGCCTCCCTCCTTCAGCCGGACCTGGCCGGCGCCTGGCTGGGGCTGGGGCTGGCCCAGAATCAGACGGGAGGATATGAGCAGGCCGTAGAGAGCTTTGATAGAGCAGCCTCTCTGGATCCGGAAAACGCGGAAATACTCTACAACAGGGCAGTGGCAATGGCAGCCGGCAACCGCACGGAAGAGGCCCTTGCTGCCTTTCAGGATGCTTTGAAAATAGATCCTGAAAATCGCTATGCTCT
>CAYQKI010000034.1:7748-18377 GCA_964418105.1 uncultured Methanotrichaceae archaeon
TTTTTTTCCATTTGGCGAAGGATAGATTGGCGGTGGGAAAGATCCAATGGAGGCTATCCGGTCCCGGCTTTGTTCTTATCTGCCTTCTGCTCTCCTCTTTTCATAGGTATTTTGGCGCTGATAGCTCTGTGGGACCGCGATCTGCGGCTCAACCACTTCAATCAATCTGTACTGCCGGTTATTTCTATTTCCCTTCTTATCCAGCAGACCA
Source organism: uncultured Methanotrichaceae archaeon (assembly GCA_964418105.1). Lineage (GTDB taxonomy): Archaea > Halobacteriota > Methanosarcinia > Methanotrichales > Methanotrichaceae > Methanothrix. The sequence goes on from CAYQKI010000034.1 coordinate 7,960, forward strand.
TCGCGATTCATGCGGGATAAATATGTGGAGACTGTACTGAGCTTGATGTCGTCGGCCACGGTCTCATATCTCTCTCGCAGCTCCTGGGTGGTGAACCAGGTATTGGAGAACTCATATCTGATGAAGCCTTCCAGGCGTTCCATGATAGTCCCCGTGCTGCTGTGATCGCGGGCATAAGCGCTGCTGCTCTGCCCTCTGCCCTCAAAGACGCCGGAAGCAGACAGAAATCCTATGATCCTGTCTCTCAATGCCTCCCCGTCCATGTTTTGCGACTCAAACTCATGAGAGGACTTGAGGCCCTTATCTTCTATCTCAATCCGGATCCTCATTCAAATCCATCCCTTTATCTTACGGATGCGATTTTGAGCGAAGGAAGAAAGACGCGCTGGATGGACAGTGCAGCATCCCTGCCCGGTGCGAAGCAGATGCTCTCCGTCATTTCCGCGACCTTTGCCTGCCTCGACCTTTCAGGATTCATCTGCAGCATAAATAGACTGATATGCCCTCTCATAATCATGCCCTCCTCATTGCCCAGCTTTTGCTCTGCAATCCTCGTGCCATCCCTTTTTTTCCAGGCAGACTGTGAAAGGCTATTTCACAGCCTGCATTGTTCGCTTCCGTTGTGCCTCGACCGTCCCCTTTACGTCCTCAATGCCGTCCCTTTCCGACAGTGAGGATCAACCGGCCAGGGCAAATCGGAAACGGTTCGCCGCTGTTTGCACCCTCTACTTCCTTATGCTACTCCCTCTGTGCCACCCCGTAAAGAAGCGTATCGATTGATGCCATTCGATTTCCCCTTCATTGCTACTCCTCGTGCCATCCCTTCTACATGGCCGCATCATTTCACATGGCGAATGCTATATATTCGCAGGATACGCAGTCTCTACCGGTCCCAGTTCTAGCAAAGGTTTATCCACCCCCTCAGATGGACAATCCCTTGTGATCAGACACTTTGTCTGACCATCTGGCACAATATATCCCTGGCTTTTGTGGTATATAAACCTTTTCCAATAGTCGGTAGTTGTGTTTAATGCTTTAAAACACATATTAATAGATATTTTTTGAAATAAAGGCTTAATAGCAGTCAGAATACCATTTCACAAGGGGATCCAATGACAGATAAATTGTGATATAATCTGTTGTGAAAACAGGACTCCAGCGATTACTATTATGATAATAACTATCAGTGAATGGTGCATTCCTGCGCGGAGGGCTTGCTACAGGATGTGTAACCATTTCACAGATCCACGCATACGGAAATTGTATATGATATCCCATTCAATACTAAAGACCTTTTGATTTGGCGTGCGCGATGATGCCGAACAAAACAGATCCCGGAAAAGAATTTGTTCCGGATGCCTCATACGAATCATTGATACGTCTCTGTTCCACTGATTGAGGTTAAGAAAGATACGCAGTGCAGAAATTAAAAGTAGCTTAATATAAAATATCTAACTTAATGTAAGTACGAATGGAAATAAATATGGGAAGAAAACAAAGCCTCAGGATGCCTGGCGCAATTCGTAGTACTCTTCGACAAGCCAGTCTCCGACCTCTTTAAGGTATCTGCGTTTACGCTCATCTTCCGCAATTAATTGAAAAATCTCAGATAGATCTTCATCCATTGCAGTCCTGTATTCCGCTGGCTGCATTTAAACTTATCGAAAGCCTGCCGGACTCTGCTTTTCCCCAGAGCTTGCGGCTCTGCCTCTGGCCATTATCAGAGGCACGCAATATGGTTCCCTGCTTCTCTTCAAAGGCCCGGCGTGTACAGGATGATCTCCGCAGAGGATGAGCAGAGTATCCTCACTGGCAATTGCTGAGATCCTTCCGATGCATGTGTCGATGAGCCTGGCCGCTTCTTTGATTCCCGGCAGGTCCCGGCCCAGGTGGACGCTCTTATCGATTCCTATGAAGTAGGTCACGAGGAGCCTGGGCTTTCTCTGCATAGCCTGAGCCGTCAAAAGGCATGCCTGTCTATCGAAGTCCTCCGGAGGGATGCTGTCAGGGATGCCTGAGGCGATATCAATCAATCCCCGGTAGACGTCGGCTCCATTCTCTTCCATGATCACGGCGCAGCTCATGCCCGCTGCTGCTGCAATCTCCGGAAGGCTGACAATAGGCGACACCTTGGCTCCGGCCTTGTCGAAGATGCCGTGATGCTCCGGAGAGAGGCCGGATAGGATGCTGGCGATGGCGGGGGTGGTGCGATTGGATACTGCCCGGGCCGCATAGAGATGGCCGCCATCGAGCAGCAGCCTCACGCCCTCCAGCTCCGGCAAAAGCCAGAGCAAGAGGTCATAGCCGAGGCTGTCTATGATGATCAGGACGGCATCTTTACACCCCCAGCCGGAGGCGGGCTGAATCGGCTGGCCGTCTGAGGCGGGAAGCTGCAGGCCTAGGGTCTGGGCAATGGTCGGAGCTATATCGAGCTGGCTGTAGGCGGACGCTGGCGCAAGAGAGTTCATGCGGAGAAGAGCAGGCACCTCTTCGGTCATAATATTATGTGCCGGGGGTCAGCAGAGAAGTCAGAGGATTTAAGTAGAGAAAATCCACACATAGATCTGTCTGGCCTAGATCCATGTTAAGAATAGACGCTTTTGGGCTTTGTCTCGTCTCCAGGGTTCTGCTCCTAGCTCTGCTGATATCCTGGCTGGCCGCTGCGGCCTGTCCGGCAACTGGCGCACCGGATGATGTTGATATCGATTACAGCCATAATGTGATAGGTACTGGCACAGTGATGACCGATTTCAAGATGGGTTCGACGGGTAGCACCGAGGTATCGGGCCGGGTCAGGGGAAGCGGAGAGGTATTGAACGAATACATCTTTTCCAGCAACAACTCAGAGAACGTCTCCATCGAAGACCGTTTCCTGTTTACCAGGGCCCCCGATGAGAGCCTGGCAACCTCAGCCGGCTATCCCAGGATGGATCAGATGCCGGGAGCCTTCCAACTGATCGGAACGGCCTGGGCCAATTCCATCAACCTCAGCAGCCTCAACCTGAGCGCAAATGCCAGTATTAATTAGGAATTACAAAGGCACAAAGCTCACAAAGTACGCACAAAGAACGAAAAGCTCCTTTTCATGTGCATGGGTGACTTAAGGTCATGATCATTTCTATGTGGTGAAAACGTCGTTAGCCATTGGTTGCACCCAATAGCCACGAACGGCCACCACAGAGTCACTGGAAGCGCACAAAGGACTCACAGAGACTCTAGCGTCAATTACCCGCAGCAAATAGCGAGCAACCTAAAAAATCACTTTCGCTCCGCGCTCGCGTCAATTGTTTATATCATATACTGAAGATGAGACTGATATGCAACAGATCCAGGAGATTGCCGCAAAGTTTGATGAGCTTTCCCGTCGGGCAGTGGAGCCTGTGGAGCTGATCAAAAGCAGCAAAGATCTTCTGGTCGTCTCCCACGTCGATGCCGACGGCCTGACTTCAGCCGCCATCATATGCACCGCCCTGGACAGGTGCGGCCTGGCTTATCGCCCCATGTTCTTCCGGCAGCTTGACCAGACTGCCCTCGATGAAGTGTCAGATCAGGGGGCGGATATGGTCATCTTCACCGACCTGGGCAGCGGCATGATCCGGCAGATCTGCGATCTGGGCATTACAGCCGCGGTTGCCGATCACCATAAGCCGGCTCCTCCAGGCGAAGCCCGCCTCGCTGCCCACATCAATCCCCATCTGGTAGGGGCGGACGGGGCTACCCAGATGAGCGGTGCCGGCACTGCCCTCCTCCTGGCCCGTGCCCTGGCCGACGCTCCGGGCGGCAATGACGATCTGGCCGCCCTGGCGGTGGTGGGAGCGGTGGGAGACCTGCAGGACATGGCACAGGGGCAACTGGTGGGACTCAACCGCCAAATTCTGCAGATCGGCTCGGCCGCCGGCGCGCTCTCTTTCTCCCGGGACATCAAGCTCTTCGGCAGGCAGACCCGTCCGGTCTACAAAATGCTGGAGTACTGCCAGGACCCGTACCTGCCCGGCCTGTCGGGAAATGAGGATGCGTGCATCGCCTTTCTCAAAGAGGCAGGCATTCGTCTGAGCGGCGAGCGCTGGAGGCGCTGGGTCGACCTCAATCTCGATGAGAGGGCTGCGATTGTGACGGCTCTTCTGCGAAAGGGCTTGAGGAGCGGAATATCCCACGTCAGGCTGGAGAGGCTCATAGGAGAGGTCTATGTGCTGCTGGCCGAGACGGAGGGGACGGAGACGCGCGATGCCAGCGAGTACTCCACCCTGCTCAATGCCACTGCTCGCTACGGCCATGCTGAAGTGGGCTTGAAGGTGTGCATGGGAGACCGGGAGGCAGGATTCTCCGAGGCGCAGAGGCTGCTCGCCCAGCACCGCCAGAACCTTGTCAATGGCCTCAAGCTGGTGGCCGAGAGGGGCATCACGCCCATGAAGAGCATCCAGTACTTCGATGCCGGCGACGCCATACTCGACACCATCGTGGGAATTGTGGCCGGCATGAGCTTTCAGATGGCAGACCGCTCCCGGCCCATCCTGGCCTTCGCCCGCACTGCTGAAGGCGAGCTGAAGGTCTCAGCCCGGGGCACGCAGGATCTGGTTCGCTCCGGCCTGGACCTGGCCGATGCCCTGTCGCGCGCTGCGGGCGCTGTGGGCGGCGTGGGCGGCGGGCACAACGTGGCCGCCGGGGCAACCATTCCGCCCCAGGTGAAGGAGGAGTTCCTGGCGATTATGGACCGCATGGTGAGCCAGCAGCTTTCCAGAGAATAATGCCATCCGCCCGTCGTTAGCCGCTGGCTACACCCAATAGTCCACGAACGGACACCACAGAGACACTAGAAGCGCACAGAGGACTCACAGAGACGAAGCGTCAATAATCCTCAGGAAATAGCGAAGAGCCGAATCACAATAATCATGCGCAGGGCAGATATCCGTCCTCGCACATGTGGTCTTTGGCCACCAGTATCTTCTCTTCAATGGTGAAGTTGCCCACGAACATGTGATTGATGCGCGACATCTCATCCTTGATGTCCCCTGTCTCGGAGTCAAGCACCAGATATCCGATCCTGCCGATGCCTATGAAATCGGCATCTATGTCGATCTCGGTGAGGTTGGGCAGTGCCAGCAGCCTCATGCTGGTGGACAGGCGCGTGGCATCTGTGAACTCCTTGGAGGCGCTGGTCTTCATGGGGTAATTGTGCAGAGCAGTGCTCTCCCTCCACTTCTGGTCGTAAGCGAATAGATGGGCGTTGGGATTGCTCTTGCTGCCAAGCTGCACCACATACTGCTCTCCTGCCGCCGGCCAGATGACAGCCGAGAGCGCCAGGACAGCCAGCAGAACCGCCACAATCGCCCATCTCATAAATTCATCACAGCTCCCCGGAAAGGCTCCACATATATTCTTCCGAGATCTCGCCGGAGTAGACAGTAACCGCCGGCCCTTCCATGAATGCCTCGCCCCCAGAGAAGGTTATGATCAGGGGCCCGCCCCGGGTCTGCACAGTCACCTCATCTCCAGCCAGCCCCAGCCTCCGGGCGACGCTGGCAACGGCAACCGACCCAGTGCCGCAGGAGAGTGTCTCCCCCTCCACGCCCCTCTCAAATGTCCTGATCTCAATGGGCCGCCCATCCTGGCCGCCCCTCCCCTCCAGCTTGGCGAAATTGACATTGGCTCCCTCCGGGAAAAGGTCGCTGTGCCGGATGGGCAGAGCAGTACTGCCGATGTCAAAAGAGAGGTCGTCCACGAACACCACGGCATGAGGAACTCCGGTGTTGACCGCCGACACCTTCAAGCCCCCCACATCCTCATTGAGAAGCTGCCCCTCTCCGCAGGCAGGAATGGATAGTCTGTCGAATCTGGGCTGGCCCATGTTCACCCTGGCTGAAAAGCCCCACTCAATCTGCCGCACCTGCACCGGGATTATGCCGGCTAAAGTGTCTACAGTAAACGACTCCCCCACATAGCCGGTGTCGAAGGCATACTTGGCCAGGCAGCGAATGCCGTTTCCGCACATCTCCGCCTCTGAGCCGTCCGGCTGGATGAGCCTCATGGCCAGGTCGGCCCGGGGGCTGCCGGAGAGAAAGAGAACTCCGTCTGCGCCTATGCCGAAGCTCCTCTGGCATATGGCCACCGCCAGGCGCTTCTTCATGCCCTCGGCCACAATCTCGCGCCCCAGCTCGTCTATCAGTACGAAGTCGTTGCCGTTTCCATGCAGCTTGGTGAAGGCCAGGCCGCGCGGCGCAAAAGGACCGTCATCAAGCTCAATCTCAGAAATCTCTGCCAGCTTCATTTTATATACCATGCATCTTTTTACTTAGACCTGTGCTGTTGTGTGGTGATGTAATATTAAACCCATTCTACAGGTAGCACTGGATCTTCTGGAGCTGGACAGGTCAATTCAGATCGCCAAAGAGGCAACTGCCGGCGGCGCAGACTGGATTGAGGCAGGCACGCCCCTCATCAAAAGTGAGGGTATGAATGCCGTGCGCGAGATGAAGAAGGCCCTCCCTGGCGTCAAGATCGTGGCCGATATGAAGACGGTGGACACGGGAGCCATGGAGGTGGAGATGGCAGCCAAGGCGGGAGCGGACATAGTGGCCATGCTGGCCTCCTCTGATGACTCCACCGTCGCGGATGCTCTGCGGGCGGCGAGAAAGTACGGGGTGCAGTTGATGATGGACCTTCTCACCGTCCCGGACCCTGTGAAGCGCTCCCGGGAGCTGGATGCCCTGGGTGTGGACATCATCTGCGTGCATGTCGGAATCGACCAGCAGATGACGGGAAAGGACACCATCGATTTCCTGAAGGAGATCGTGAAGGTGGTAAGGACGCCGGTGGCGGCCGCTGGGGGCATTAATGCCGTCACAGGGGCACAGGCCATAGCCAGCGGTGCGTCTATAGTCATCGTGGGCGGCAGCATTGTGAGGAGCCCCGATGTGACAGGCTCTGCCAGGAGGCTTCGCGAGGCCATCGACGGGGCAACCATTGCCACCGGTCCGGCCATGAGCCGGGAGGAGGAGATGCTCTCCATTTTGAGGGAGGTCTCCACCTGCAACATCTCCGACGCCATGCACCGCAAAGGAGCTATGCGCGGCATCCTTCCCATCAACCTCGGCACCAAGATCGTGGGCCGGGCGGTGACCGTGCAGACGTTTGCCGGGGACTGGGCCAAGCCCGTGGAGGCCATAGACCAGTCCGGGCCGGGGGATGTTCTGGTGATATACAACGGCAGCAATTTCATAGCTCCCTGGGGGGGGCTGGCCACTCTAAGCTGCAAGAACCGGGGTGTGGAGGGAGCAGTCATCGACGGAGCCGTGCGGGATGTGGATGAGATCAGGGCTCTGAAGTATCCTATCTTCGCCCAAGCCATAACCCCCAATGCCGGCGATCCCAAGGGCATGGGCGAGATCAACTCCGAGATCACCTGCGCCGGCCAGACTGTCAAGCCCGGCGACATCATAGTGGGAGACGAGAGCGGAGTGGTGGTCATACCCAAGGAGAGGGCCTATGAGATCGCCAGGAGGGCCAAAGAGGTGGAGAAGACGGAGAGCCGCATGTATGAGGAGATCAGACGGGGCAGGACGCTCTCCGAGGTGGCCAATCTCAAGAAGTGGGAGAAGGTGTGATTCAGGTGCTGTTCGAGGAGCGCCCCGATTCGGGCGCCCTTAAAAGCATGCTCTGACGACAAGCCGTAAATAGATTGAAATATTCTTTCACAATGAAATCAAATGGTGGGAGTAACATAGAGTATCGAGGAGAATAACATGGAATTGCAGGACATCATTTCTAAGTACCCACCCAAGCAGATAATGCTGATTCCTCTTATTATCATAATATTGGCACTTATCAGCTTGGGGGCGACCTATTTTGCCACAGGCTCGCCTGTGAAGCTGGGAATAGAGTTTACGGGAGGCACCCTGGTCACTGTGCCCTCCCAGGCATCGCAGGAGGAGGTGGCCGCGGAGTTTGCCGGCTATCCCCTGGTAGACATAAGAGACGTCGGCAGCAGGTACATGATGCAGTTCGGGCCCATGAGCGACGCAGAGTATACCGAGCTGGCCAAACTGGCCAATGAGAAGTTTGCCAGCCCTGAGATCAGGCACATGGGACCAATCTACAGCAAAGAGCTGCAGGCCCAGGTGGTCAAGTATCTTCCCCTATCATTCATATTTATGGCCATTGTGGTATTCGTGGTCTTCAGGCAGCCCATGGTCTCACTGCTGGTTGTGATCAGCGCCCTGGCCGACATATTGACGGCTGCGGCCTCCATGAACCTGACCGGAGTTCAGCTCTCCCTGGGAACTGTCGCTGCTCTGCTCATGCTCATCGGATACTCCGTAGATACTGATATTCTGCTGTCCATGAGGGTCTTGAAGCGCAAGGGGTCTGTGGACGACAAGATCATCGGAGCGATGGGAACCGGCCTGACCATGGCCAGCACAACCATTGCCGCGGTCTTCTCTCTGATAATCATCTCCAACTTCCTCTATCTCATTGTTCCCTCATTTACCAGGATGGATGTCATCGCCGACATGAGCACGGTCCTCATATTCGGCCTGGCGGCTGATATCTTCAATACCTGGGTCACCAACGCCCAGGGGCTGAGATGGTATCTGAGCAGTTCTAAAAAGGCGGCAAGGGGGCAGAAGAGATGACACTGATTGAGGATATCTCCCAGGACCGGAGAGTGGTTTTATACGCAGTGGTCGTGGCCCTGGCCATCATCTGCATGGGAGCCTTCGGCCTGAAGTTCGGCCTGGACCTGGAGGGCGGCTCATACCTGCAACTGCAACTGCAGGGCGCTACCACCCAGATCGATGTCTCTCCTGAGGAGATTTTGAAGTACCAGTTCAATGCCTCGTCCATAGAGATGCACGGCCAGAGCTATGTCCTGACTGTGCCCGGAAAACTGGATCCCACGCTCGCCGACGACCTGGGGTACTCAGGCGCCAAGATCGCAGAGGGGCAGGATAGCACCAAGGTGACAATTCTGGCCTCACCGCAGTCGGTAATCGTGAATTATCTCAAGAATGTCCTGGACACCGATGTCAAGGTCAACTTTGATGTCGCCCCGGTGACTTATGAGATTCGCACCAATGTCACCAGGGAGGCCCTCAACGAGCTGCTGGCCCCCGTGGGAGGCTCAGTCCCCGCAGCAGAGGAGGCGTTCATAGAAGGCGTAAGCCAGCAGACGGTGGAGGAGACAAAGAGCGTTCTCGACTCCAAACTCAACCGGCTGGGGCTTCAGGACATCAAAGTGAAGATGGTCGACAACAAGTACATACTGATCGACCTCGCTGGAATGGATGTGGCCGAGGCCCAGGAGGTTGTGGGCAAGCCCGGCAAGTTCGAGATCAGGATTCAAACTGAGAACAACGAGAGCATGCATGTGCTCTACGGAGATGCCGTGCAGTCTGTGGAGATCCCGGCAAAGGACCAGAACTCCTGGGGAGTGCCGTTTGTGCTCTCCGAAGAGGGCGCAGCCGTCTTCCAGAAGGCGGCCATAGACTCCGGTGCCACCAAGAATCCGGAGGACCACTACATCTCCATGTACCTGGACAAGGACCAGATCTTCTCTGCGCCGCTGGCTCCAGAGCTGGCCGACAGCCTGGGCAAAGCGCCCACCAGAAACCTTGAGGCCCGGGTGGGCGGGGGCGATGAGGGGTCGCTCAAGGCCAAGGAGCTATACATTCACCTGCGTGAGGGCGCTCTGCCGGTCAATGTGGAGGTAGTAGGCTCCGGACAGGTTTCGGCGGCTCTGGGCAGTCAGTTCAAGCTGCAGATGGTCATCGCCGGGCTGATTGCACTGCTGGCTGTGGCCGGCATGATCTACTACCGCTACCGGGAGAAGAGGATCGTCCTGCCCATGGTCATGACCTCCTTCTCTGAGGTCGTAATGCTCCTGGGCGTCTGGGCTCTCGCCGGCTGGCAACTGGATCTGGCGAGCCTGGCCGGCATCATCATGGTGATAGGCACGGGCGTGGATCAGCTTGTGATCATCACCGATGAGCTCATCCGGGGCGGAGAGGCGGCGGCGTCAGCAGCCGAACGCAGCATCAAGGAGAGGGCGGCGGAGGCGGCAGAGAAGGCGGGAGTGGGCAAAGTGGTCACCACCACCAGCAAGGTGTACCTGACCCGGCTGTCCAGAGCCTTCATAATCATCCTGGGAGCGGCAGCGACCACGGCTGCGGCCATGCTGCCTCTGCTGGTGATGGGCTTTGGCGCTCTGACCGGATTTGCGCTCATCATCATCCTGGGCGTATTCCTGGGAACTGTGATCGCCCGGCCTGCTTACGGCAGGATCATCGGGTACATTATGGCCGCGCATTGAACGGCCTGCGTGGCAGTGAGCGCCTCTCCGGCCAACGGCTGCCGGAGGGAGGCGCACTTCCTTTTTTTTGCGCCTATCTGATCGATCAAAGCCATTGACTTTGCCCCAAAAG
>CAYQKI010000035.1:0-18071 GCA_964418105.1 uncultured Methanotrichaceae archaeon
CCAGCGTCCTCATGGGCAGGCAGTACACCAGCCGCCGCGGCGTCGCGCGGCGCTCCTCCTGCCCGGCAAAGCGCCTGCGCCACAGCCAGGCCAGGACCACGGCGTCGGTCTTTCCCAGGCCCGTGGGAATGTCGATCAGCTCCGGCAGCTCCCCTCCCGTCGCCAGCCTGGTCTGAAAAGGATAGGGGCTGTGCCCCTGCCCACTTCCTTCATCCCGCGTAGCTTTTTTGAAAAACTCCTCAAACCGCCCCTCGCACCCTGCCCCATCCTCTGCCAATTGCCTGCCTCCGCCTCAAAAGCTTTGCACGCCGGTCTCCTCCCCGACCAAAGCCACGGGACAGATGAAAGTCGACAGAGATAAATCTATTCTGTGCGGAGCGAAACTAATCTTGGTTTTTTGGCTATCTCCTGCGGCTTAACTTGATTCGGTTGTCTTTCTGGTGTTAATCATCTCTGTGTCCTCTGTGGTGAAAACGTCGTTAGCCACTGGATACACTCAATAGTACACGAACGGCCAGCCACAAAAGCACGGGAAGAGCCCCGCTTTTATAATATCTAAAGTGAAATCATTAAATAGTCATAAAACATAGAAATAGCAATGAGTTCTATCTTTGGAGAGTTTCTGACCTTCATTCCGGAGAGGGGCCAGCCGGTGCGGCTCAAAGTCCACGGAGACGAGTTTTACGCCCGCTACGAAGATCAGGACGGCTACAGCGTCCTCTACGACCGGGACCGCGGACTGTACTGCTATGCTCAATTGGCCAGCGGCCAGTTCGTCTCCAGCGGAATAGACATCTCCAAAAGCCCCCCGCCCGGCCTGCGCCGCCATCTGAAGGAGTCGGAGGAGGTGCGAAACCGCAAATTCAAGGACCGCTATGACAGGATGCGGCCTCAGACGCCAGCCGTCAAGCCCGGCGCCGCCCTCAGGACCTTCGCTGCCACAGATGGCCTCCTGGAGGGGCGCAGGCTCTGCCAGGGGCAGATACTGGGCCTGACCGTCCTGGTGCAATTCAAGGACGTTAAAAGCGAAGTCACCCCCCAGGACGTGCAGGACCTGCTCAACGGCAGCGACTATCACCAAAACGGCAACTTCTGCTCAGTGCGGGAGTACTTCCGCCTCATGTCCGGGGGAAAGCTGGACTACAGAAATGAGGTGGTCGGACCGGTTACCCTGAGCCGGGGCCGGCTGTACTACACAGAGAAGCTGCTGGTCAAAGAGGCCCTCGACCTGGCGGTCAAAGAGGGCCTCGACCTGCACCGCTTCGACTCCCGGGGAGAGGGGCTGGTCGACGCCATGAGCTTTCTCTACGCCGGCCAGACCCAGTACCTGGGAGAGCTGTGGCCGCATAACTACTTCCTGGACCTCTCCTACGGTGACATATCCACATACTTTTATATGCTCTCCAGCATGGGCCGGGGCCAGGAGGACCTCTCCATCGGCACCTTCTGCCATGAGAGCGGCCACATGCTCTGCCGCTGGCCGGACCTCTATGATTACGGCAGTCGCGACGGAGACTTCGAAAAGAGCGCGGGCCTGGGCAGCTTCTGCCTGATGAGCGCCGGCAATCACAATGATAGCGGCCGGACGCCTTCGCCCGTCTGCGCCTTTCTGCGGGACCTGGCAGGCTGGTGCGAGAGGAGGGTGGTCCTCAACCAGCCCGGCCGCTTTGAGGCCGATCACGGCGACTATGCTACAGCCCTAGTCTATGAGACCGAGAAGGCCAATGAGTACTTTCTGGTGGAGAACCGGTCCGCCCTGGACCTGGATGCAGGCCTGCCCGGCGGGGGCCTGGCCGTCTATCATTGCGACACCCTGGGCTCCAATGAATGGCAGGGGGGGACAGCCACCCGCCACTACCAGTGCGGCCTGCTCCAGGCGGACGGGAGCCTCGACCTGGAGACCAACCGCAACCTGGGGGACGGGGGAGACCTCTTCGGAAAGACGGCAGCAGTTGCCCTGAGCCATGCCAGCCGCCCCTCATCCCTGCTCTGGGACGGCTCCGACTCCGGCCTGATCATATCGGATATCGGCGAGCCTGGGCGTGTCATGGCCTTTCGGGTGGGCTTTGTGGGCAAGGGTGGCGGGAATGGATACGGGGAGGGTGGCAGGGAGGATGGTAAGAAGGGGGACGAGGGTGGCGAGGATGGTGTGATCAGGGAATCGTCAGCTCCGGGGGAAGCCATTCCTGAGAGCAGCCCGCGAGGGCTATCCAGTTGCATATTCATCAGTCAGGACGGAAGGGTCGCCCGCCTGGCGGTGGAGGTGGACATAAGCCACAGCAACATATCCAATCTGAGAATTGAGCTATTCAGCCCGTCTGGGAAAAGGGCGGTTATTCACAATCGCACAGGAATCGGCAAAAGAGACCTGCACAAGAGCTACAGCTCTGCGGCAAAAGCCTCTCTGGCAGCTTTTCGCGGACAGGCCATTCACGGGCAGTGGACTTTGCGGGTACTGGACCTGGCCAGCCCTGACAGGGGGCGGCTGAATAGGTGGGGCATTGAAATCGGCTATTGAGCCATACCTTCCATTTCATACATTCCATTTCATACATTCCATTTAATGCATTCCATATTGTAGCATCCATACCTCCATAAGGGTCAGGTGAGGGTCATCAAAGCCCTAAAGCTAAATAATATCCAGGATATTGGCAGCCCAGTGAGGTATGAGATTTGAAATTTAACATTCTATGCATCGGTCTGCTCGCCCTGCTCACCGGAGCGGGGGCGGCCAGCGCTTCGGGCATGTCCCTATTGAATTCCGTGGACCTGATGGGCGGCGCAGGAGGCTTCAGCGCCTTCAGCGAAGAATACGTAAACAGCCTCTTCGGCATAGGCACAGAGGCCAGCGAGACCTGGTTTGGCCCGGAATTTGACAACACCAGCAGCGCTTCATCCTTCCTCTCTGAGTTCCTGATCAATACCACAACTTTGGCAACAGGCGGATTTGTACCTGTCAAGATAGATATCTCTCACCAGACTCCGGGCAAGATCTACTTCGGCAGCGGCCAGGAGATAACATACACCCAGTACCAGTCGACCATATCATCCTCATCCAGAAGCAATGAGCTGTGGATTCAAAAGGGCCTGGATTGGTCCCAGTATGCCATAGTCCCGGTGAAATCAGCAGTGCAGTTGCTGGCCTTCTCCCCGGCTGGCGGCCAGGCCGACTACTATGAGATCTATCAGTCGGATTCCATGGGCATCACCAGCAAGAGCCTGACATTCTTCTCCGGATACAGCAGCGTCAGCTTCGCTCCGCAGAAGGCGGGCCGGTATGTCCTGCTCTTTGTCCTCAACAACCAGCCCAGCAATGCCGTCATAGTGGATGTGATCTCTGAGGCACCGCCGGTCCAGCAGTCCGCCTCCGCCAGCGATATGCCGCCGGCCAGCAACAACCCAGCAGGATCTGGATTCGGGCCGGGTGCTGCCGCCGGCGCGGCTGTGACCTCCACAACCACTACCAGCACGACCACCAGCACCACCGGGGTATCCGGAACCGCCACCATCACCCAGACCCAGCAGTCCCAGGGCTACGGTCCCTCCTCGCCTTCCCAGGTCACTGCAACCCCTGCTGCGACTGGCGGAGACACCCCTGTGACCATCCAGTCTCAGGGGATGAGAGGCTATCAGGTATTCCTGGATGGCGTCTACATCGGCACAGAGGGCACGAGCGGAGACGCCCTGGACGGCAAGTTCAGCTTCAGGGTGGTGGGCGGCCAGAGCCATAGCGTCAGGGTATTCGACGGCCAGTTCAACTACCCCAAGAGCATGTTCTTCCCCAAGGGCGTGCTGAAGATCATCAATGTCGAACCGGGAACTGCGGTCTACATTTGATCTTCTCTTAATTTTTTGTTTTGTATTCTATTTTATATTCAAAATTACCGCAAGTGACAAATCCTTTGAATAGAATAATGGCGACGTTGAGGCGGTTATTTTGAGGAGGGACGAATTTCTGGAGCTATTTGAGGGCGTCCTGCTCCCGGAGGCATTCGATCAGCCTCTTTTGGACCGGGCGGCGGAGATGTTCGAGAAGTGGGGAAAGACCAGCCACCTGGACGAGAAGGAGCACCTATTCGAGGCCTTTGGCTTGGAGCAGAGGCCGGAGGACGGCGACGGCCTGCGCCTGCAGAAGGCCGCCCTGCGCTTTGTCTGCAAAAGGATGATGGAGGCGGGTGTGGGCCGCAGGGATGCTGCGGACCTGATCAGGAACTTCAACCGGGTCAAGGACCCCGGGTATCGATGGCTGGAGTAGACGTCAGGCAGCCGGCAGCACTGGGATCTTGTCGGCTGCTAACAAATTTTGGCTCTTGGCTATTTCCTGTGGGTTATTGACACTTCGCCTCTGTGAGTCCTCTGTGCGCTCTGTGTCTCTGTGGTGGACGTTCGTGGTTATTGGGTGTAACCAATGGCTAACGACGTTTTCACCACAGAGGCACAAAGAACTCACAAAGAAGGCATCTTGCAGCACACAGAGCATTTGCGGAGATCGGCTTAAAAAAGAAATGGCGAACGGCAACTCAGGGTTGTTGCACCTTCAGTAGTACATCCGCCAGTAGATGTGAAATCCCAGCGCCAGTGACGCCATCCAGCAGGCTGCCGCCGCCTGCATGGCCTGCTTTGCAGGAAGGCGCGCCCTTATGCGCCGCAGGAAGACCAGGTTGATGTAGACCCAGAGCAGCACTGCGGCCAGGCCCAGGGCATGGTGAGCCAGCACCTCGGCCTGAAAGAGGCCATTGGGCCGGCCCGGCTCCAGAATGCTTTCCATGGCCGGAGACATCATGGCCAGTATAGAGAGAATCTGAGCGGCGAAGGCCAGGCGCGTGGCCAGGCAGTGCCTCTGCGACTGCCCCTTCATTGCCAGGATCAGGGCATAGGCCAGGGCGGCCGTCAGGATGAGCTGCAGGGCGAGGTTGGCTGCAGGCAGTGCCTGGTCAGGGAGCATGGTATCAGGTCCGTTGCCTATTCATTTATCTTCTCCAGGAGCCAGGCCATGTTCTCTCCCAGGGTCCTCATGATCTCCATGCCCTCTCCGTCCCTCTCCACATCCTTCTCATGCATTCCAAGGCCGATGTTCCAGTAATTTGACCCTGCGATTATCATCTGGCTGATGAGGAAGAAGTGGTTGATGGAGTCGAAGGCGTGAATGGCCCCCGCCCGGCGCACAGCCACCACCGCTGCCCCCACCTTGCGCCTGAACATGTCCCCGTTGGCCTTGGCCACAAATCCCGCCCGGTCGATGAGGGCCTTCATCTCCGGGGTGAGATCGGCAAAGTAGGTGGGCGAGCCCAGTATGATGCCGTCAGCTCCCGCCATCTTCTCGATGCAAACGTTGACCATGTCCCTGTCCAGTGCGCAACGCTTGTCCTTCTTCTCCCAGCACTTGCCGCAGGCAGTGCATCCGGATAGCGGGCCGTTCAGATGGATCAGCTCCGTCTCAACTCCCTGGTCCTCCAGCTCCTCCAGTACTGCCCCCAGAAGGGCGGATGTATTGCCCTCCTTCCTGGGGCTGCCGTTGAATGCAATGACCTTCATGTTCAAACCTCTTCCAGCCGGTAGTCTCTGGTGCCAAGGCCAATCGCCTCACCATACGCCGTCTGAATGCCGCCCATGGTGCTCTCCCACAGTCCCCGGAATTTGTCCTGGCCAGGCTCGCGGTTCTTCTGCAGCAGTGTGCCTTCGAGCCCCGTCTGCCTGTTGACCAGGTCGAAGCTGGCCTGATCTATGGCTACCGGGTCCTTCGAGGCTAAAATGCCGATGTCCGGCACAATGGGCGCATCGCTCCAGGGCACGCAGTCGCAGTCCGGCGTGATGTTTATCAGGAAGTTGAAAAACCCGGCCCGTTCCGCCTTTCCCGCCATTGCCCCCAGGGCATACTCCACCATCCTCTCCATGAAGGGGGGCACAGCCACGAACCAGTCGAAGTCCAGGGCATGGGTGGGGCAGACCCGCAGACATTTGCCGCATCCGGTGCACCTCTCATAATCTATGGCCGATATCTTCTTTCCGACTTCTATAGCCTTCTGGGGGCAGCCCTCCTGGCAGGCTTTGCAGCCGCTGCAGATTTCGGCATTGAATATGGGCTTGGCCGAATGCTGCTCCGCCTTGCCTGCCGCCGGGGCGCAGCCCATGCCCAGGTTCTTGACGGCTCCCCCAAAGCCGGCCGGCAGGTGCCCCTTGAAATGGGAGACGACTATCAGGCTGTCGGCGGCGGCAATCTCCGTCGCAATCTTGACGCTGACAAAGTGCTTTCCCCTGACCGGAACCTGCCGGTAGTTGTCGCTGTAGATGCCGTCGGCGATGATGACCGGCGCGCCGGCCACCGCCCGTCCGAAGCCGTGCATCTCTGCTGTCTCCAGGTGAGACACACCATTGGCCCTGCTGCCTCCATAAAGAGTATTGGTGTCCGTCAAAAAGGGGCAGGCCCCCCGCGCCCGGATCCTCTCGACTATGGGCCGCACCAGAGCCGGGTTTACATAAGAGTCGTTTCCCAGCTCCCCAAAGTGAATCTTGATTGCAGTGAGGTCCCCCTTCTTCACAGCTTCATTCATGCCCGCGGCATCAAAGAGCCTCTCGATCCGGTTGACCTTGCTCTCGGAAGGGCTCCTGGCCCGAACAGTGGAAAAATATACGGTGCTCTGCAACTCTTTCCTGCCTCCTTATCATGCTACAGGCTGGCCCCGGCAATAAACGTATTTGATTCATCTTCTCAACAAAGGCTATATTCCAGTAACCGCATACATATGTCAATTCCCTATCATGGTTTGATATCAATGGAGTGGATGGCAAATGGCTGCTAAAAATTTTGAGGCATGGGCAATAAAGGAGTCCGACTACCCAGAAGACGCATCCATCGAGGACAGGATGCGCTTTCTGCTGCGCTACGCTATATTGGCGCCCTCCGGCCCCAACACCCAGCCCTGGAAGTTTGCCCTGGGAGGCAGCTCCATCTCCGTCTACGCCGACCTCAATCGAAGCCTGCCTCATGTTGATCCCAGCAACCGTACCCTCTACATGAGCGTGGGCTGCGCTCTGGCCAACCTGTCCATAGCCGCCAGGCACTTCGGCTTTTCCCCGCATCTGAAATGCTATCCGGAAGGCCGGAAGGAGGATTCTTCTGGATACGACCTTTTGGCTGAGGTCAGCCTCAGTCAGGGCTCGGAGGGATCGGGCCGGGAGGGCGGACCTGCCCTCGACCTCTTCTCCCAGATCACAGAGAGGCACACCATCAAAGACCGCTTCGAGGATGAGCCGCTGCCTGCTCAGGATTTGCAGCAGATAGCAGGCTGCATAAACTCTCCGGGCATGTACCTGACGGTTTATGAAAAAGAGGAGGACAGGGACAGGATCAACGACCTTGTCTCCAGGGCTCACAGGATACAATTGTCCCGAGGAGAATTCCGCAAAAACCTCAGTCAGTGGCTGCGGAGCAACAACACTGCCGAGCCGGACGGCATGCCCCTTTACACCTTCGGTGTGCCCGGTGCCGTCTCCCTGGGCTTTCCAACTGCCTTCAAGTGGTTCGACCTCTCCCGGGCCGTCATCTACCGCGACTCCGGCCTCATCTACGGCTGCTCTGCCCTGGCCGTCCTTTCCACGGAGAGGGACGACAAACAGACCTGGATTAAGTGCGGCTTTGAGCTGGAGAGGCTGCTGCTCACAGCCACTGCCCTGAATGTGCGTGCCTCGTTCTTCAGCCAGCCCATCGGTCATCCTGATCTGCGCGGGGAGCTGAAGTCCTTCATTGCTCGCGGCCATCCTCAGCTCATATTCAGCCTGGGGCGGGCAAAGTCCATGCGCCCCAGCCCCAGAAGGCCACTGGAGGATGTGATATTAAAAACCGGCCATTGAGTTCAGTCCCTGCCCGCCCCGGCCTGCCGTCCTTCCTGAGCCTGCTGTCTGTCCCCCAAAAGATCCTGAGCATCAGGAGGCAAGGTAGGCTTCTCCTTTTTCTGCCTATGCAGATCCTGCAGAGCCCTCTTCAGCTCTTCAATCTGCACCGGCTTGGATATGTAGCCGTCCATGCCTGCCTCCAGGCACTTCTCCCGGTCTCCCTCCAGGGCATAGGCGGTCATGGCCAAAATCTTCGGCCTCCTATCCGGCCTTAATTTCAGGATGGCCCTGGTCGCCTCCAGGCCGTCCATCTCCGGCATCTGCACATCCATGAGAATGACATCGTAATCCTTCTTCGCCAGGGCGGATAGCACCTCCCGGCCGTTGGATACCACATCCGCCCCAAAGCCTAGCTTCTTGAGCATGAGCCGGGCCACCTTCTGGTTGACGGCATTGTCCTCCGCCAGAAGAATATCCAGGTCAGAAGTCTCATGCCCTCTCCTGGAAATGCTCCACTCGCGGCTGTCTTTGCTGAGCAGCGCTTCCAGCTCCCTGCCGATGCTTCCCTGTACCCCGGACAGTGCAATGGGGTAGCTATCCCGCCTCCTGTCGTCCGGGGGAGCTATAATGATCACCGGCAGATGTATCTGAAGCTCGCCTGCTAGCTCTTCTGCTCCCGGAACATCGAGATCGAGCACGGCAGCATCAAAACGCCTCATATCCATCTCCCTCGCCTCCTGGGAGTGGGCCACTGGAAAGATCTGAACGGCTGAGGAACGGGCCAGTTCAGCCAGCTCCCTGAGCATCTCCTCCCGTCCGATCAATGCCATGATCCTCTTTCCGGCAAGACGCCCCCTGGCAGGATCGACATAAGACGGCTCGGCCTTTATCTGAAAATAGAATGTTGAGCCTGCATCAAGCTCGCTCTCCACCCAGATCCTGCCGCCCATCAGCTCCACCAGCCTGCGGCTGATGGCCAGGCCCAGGCCCGTCCCCCCGTACTTCCGGGAGGTTGAGGCGTCAACCTGGCTGAAGGATAGGAAGAGCTTTTGCCTGTCCTCAGGGCTTATTCCTATTCCTGTATCGGAGACGGAGAAGAGGAGATCGTCCTTCTTCTCGCCCGGCTGAACGCGAATGAATATGCTCCCTTTCTCTGTGAATTTCACAGCATTGCTGAGCAGATTGGCCAGCACCTGGCGCAGGCGGGCCGGATCTCCCAGGACGGCAGGAGGCAGGCTCCCGTCAATGGCATAGGATAGGGATAGGCCCTTCTGCCCTGCCCGGGCTGCTACCAGGCGGCAGGAGGCCTCGATGCTCTCCCGCAAGAGGAAGGGCAGGCGCTCCAGCTTCATCTTTCCCTCATCGATCTTGGAGAAGTCTAGGATATCGTTGATGATAGCCAGAAGGGCGTCCCCGCTGCTGTGAATGGTCTCCACGAAATCCCTCTGCTCCGGCGTCAATTCCGTCTCCAGCAATAGCCCGGCCAGGCCGATGACCGCATTCATGGGAGTTCTTATCTCGTGACTCATGTTGGCCAAAAATTCGCTCTTAGCCCGGGAAGCGGCATCTGCTGCCTGTTGTGCCGCCCGCAGCTCCCACTCCGTCTCTCTGTGTTTGACCATCTCCTCCTGAAGGGCAGAATTGGACTTGACCAGCCACTCCGTCCTCTCCGCAACCCTCCTCTCCAGATCCTCCTGTGCCTTCTTCAGGGTGTCCTCAGCCATCTTTCTCTCTGTGATGTCGCTGACGAATCCCTCCAGGGCGAGAAGTTCCCCCTGACCGTCGAATATCCCCTGACCCTGCTCCCAAACCCACTTGATGCCTGAGCGGGTCCTCAGGCGGTAGGTGAGACAGAAGGGCCTCCTCTCAGCTAAAGCCTCCTGAACCTCATTCCAGACGTAATTCTGATCTCCGGAATGTATCAGGTCTGCAAAGGAGAGGCTTTTATTGTCCAGCAGATCCCCTGGCAGCCAGCCGGTCAGCTCCAGGCAGCCGTCGCTGACGAACTGCATAGTCCACTGGCGGTCGTTTTTGCAGCGATAGGCCATGCCGGGAAGGTTGCTCATCAGCGTTGAGAGGGCCCTCTGGCTCTCCTGGAGGGCCTCCTCCGCCGCCCTGCGCTGCAATATCCTCCACATGCCGCTCATGAGCAGAGTCAACTGGCGAACGTCGGCCTCGTCGTAATCCCCGTCCTTGTTGCCCAGGCCCGCCACTATCACGACCTTGCCCCTGTCCAATATGGGCACATTCATATGGCGGACGATATTGACATGCCCTGGCGGAGTTCCCTTTTTTTGGGGGCATGAGGCATAATCATTGGTTATGACCGCCCTCCTCTGCCGCACCGCCTCACCCCACAGGCCCGTATCCTTCAAGGGGTATATGAGCCGCTTATGCCCGACATGGCACTCCTGCACGGCCGTCCTTGACCAGGAGTGCATGATCAGGGTGCTCTCCTGGTCGTCGACGAAGGCCATATATCCCAGCTTCGAGCCGGTCAGCTTCACACCCGCCTCCAGGGCAAAGTCGGTTATCTCCTGGAGCGATGACTCATCCATCTGGCTGAGTCTCTGCAGGGCCTCCAGGCGGGAGTCGTCGAGGAGCAGGGCCTCTTCGGCGCGCTTTCTATCGGTGATATTGAAGAAATTGGCCAGAAGGTGGGCTGGTCTGTGAAGGTCGTCCCTCACCAGGGAGCATATCATCTCCACCGAAAAAGTTTGCCCGCCTTTGCTGAGCAGGGGCAGCTCTCCCTGCCACTGCCCCCTGGAATGGAGAGCTGGGAGTATCTCCTCCACCAGCTTGCTTTTTCCCTCTTCGCTGGTAAAATCGAATATCGATAGGCCCTTTACCTCAGAGGAGTCCTGAAAGCCTGATCCCTTCACCAGGCTGGAGTTGACATACTCTATCTTTCCCTCGAGATCGGTAAGCACTATGGCTGTGGGGGATGTCTCCACCCATCTGCCCATCTCCATGAGCCGGCAGGCGTCCTCTGAGCAGAGCTTACTTTGCAGAGACAGTGCCGCCTGCTTGAGCTGCTCAAGGCAGGCTTGCATGTCCTGCTCATGAGCCCCATCCTCTAGCAGGCCCTCAATTCGCTGCACAATCCCATTGATCATGTCCTCAATGCCGCAGCCATTCTCCATCTCTCTGCCCAATGCCACCCCAGCCTGAGCCCTATTAGATAGGATACTCTTGTACTTAATTAATATATTGGACGGGACCAGAAGGGATATTCAGTAATAAGCCACAGGAAGCTGTGGAAAGTGTTGCGAATTGGCGGTGAAGTGAGCAATCATTGCTCCCGTCCGCTCTGCAGCAGATCGATCAGCTCTTCAGTGTTGTAGCGGGATATCAATTCAAGGAGCCGGTCCATCTGCCGGTAAAATCGCCGGGCTCTGTCTATCCTCTCCAGTGCCCCAGGCGTGTGCTCGCCATCTCTGAGGGCCTCTTCTGTCCGGTCCATGGCGGCTATGATAACCTGCATATCTTGCCTCATATTGGCAATCATATCCCTTTTCAGAGAATCGGACTCTGTAACAGGCATGTAGTAGTATCTCTTGTCTCCAGGCACCACCACTCTCCTGGCCAGACCCTTTCGCTCCAGAGCACTCATATTGGAGCTTACCGTGGACTTGCTGTAGCCGGTATCCTCCACCAGTTGGTCCATGGAAAGTGGGCCTTCCGCTAAAAGGAGGGTGCCCCGCAAAACGCCCACTGCATCGCAGCACCCGGAGTTGTTGGCCACCTTTACGCAGGCATCCACCATGTATCTCTTCAGGATGTCCCTTTCCCCTTGATCCATCAATCATTTGAAGACCACAAAATTTAAGTACTTTTCGCATATTCCGCACGTTTTGTAATTACCGAACGGCTTTTTGAGGTGAGCGCTGATGAGGGGCATAGAACGGCTGGGGCTGTGGATTGCAAACAATCCTCTGCTTATCATAGCAGCGGCATTGATCATCACAGTGGCTGCTTTCCACTATGCCCAGCAGATCGAGATGCAGGGCATGACCACGGAGAGCATGGTGGGAAAAGACAGCCCCCTGTACCAGCTCTACGACCACCTCTATGTCGAGAAGTTCGGAACCGAATCCATCGCCATCATGATCGAAGCGGATGATGTCGCAGCACCGCGGATCCTGGAGTCGATGAACCGCCTGGCCCAAAAGATGCGGCAGGTTCCGGACGTGCTGGGCGTGGCCAGCATAGCCGATGTGGTGCTGGCCACAGAGGCGGAGCAGACCGGCCAGGCTGTCATTCCCACTCAGGAGAGAATAGACCAGATCCTATCCCTTTTCGCCAATCGGGCTGCGGTCAGCGCCATGATGCCCGACAGAAGCCATACCATGCTCTCCATCGATCTGCCGGTCACCCTGACGGAAGCAGATCTTCAGGAGATCTATGCAGAGACAGCCGGCCAGGTGAAGATGGCCGATTTTCCCCCGGACGTGGTGGTCACAGTCACCGGCGAGCCGGCCCTCATGCAATCCATAACCAGCGAAATGGCCTCCAGCAACGGCCCAATTCTGCTTTTAGCGGGGCTGCTCATGATCGTGGCTCTGCTGGTCTCCTTCAACCATGTCAAATGGTCGCTTTTGCCCATACCGGTGGTCTTCCTGGGAGTCACCTGGACCTTCGGAGCCATGGGCCTTTTGCACATACCCTTCACCATGGTCTCCATGTCTGCCTTTCCAGTGCTCATCGGAATCGGCATAGACTATGCCATACAGTTTCATAACCGCATTGACGAGGAGTTCGCAAAGGGCGGCTCTCCGGTCCAGGCGGTGATTGAAACAGTCAGCCACGTGT
Organism: uncultured Methanotrichaceae archaeon; assembly: GCA_964418105.1. GTDB lineage: Archaea > Halobacteriota > Methanosarcinia > Methanotrichales > Methanotrichaceae > Methanothrix. The sequence goes on from CAYQKI010000035.1 coordinate 12,646, forward strand.
CAATTCCAGTGATGATCGCCCTGATCATAACCGCTATGGGATTCGTATCGCTGCTCACTTCATCTGTTCCCATGACCAGGGACTTCGGCCTGCTCTGCCTGGTCGGGCTCTTTTTATGCTATCTCTCCGCCCTGTTCGTGGGCGTGACACTGCTCAATATTGTGGAGAAGAGGGGATATAGAGCAAACAGCAGGGGTGGTGCCCAGGGAGCTGCCCCCAAAGAGACACTCATCGGCGAGGTAATCGGAAGGGTTGCCGATTTCAGCCTTCGAAGATGGCACCTGGTTTTGGCAGCCGCCCTCTTTCTCTCTCTGGCCGGCATCTATGCCGATACTCTGGTTGAAGTTGATACCGATTTTAAGAATTATGTGCCTCAGGACCTGCCTCCTCTCATCGACTTCCGGCACATGAGCGACATATTCGGAGGCACTGATACACTGGACCTGGTCATACAGGTCGACGACATCACTGATCCCACCACCCTGAAATGGATGGAGGATTTCTGCGCCTATCTGCAGCGCTCCAGAGATGTGATATACGGATATGAGAGCATCGCCGCCCTGGTGGCTAGGGCTGCCGGGGGAGAGGTTCCCCAGGATCAGACTGCTGTGCGAAGATTGATTGAGGCCATCCCCGCCTCCCGCAAGGATAAGCTGCTGGACGGCCACGACACGGCCATCATCAAGCTGAATGTGGGAAAGACACTCACCAATCTGGGTGCAGAGGGCACGGATAGGCTCATAAAAGAGATCGACAAGGATGTGGCCTGGCACCAGCCTCCGCCAGATGTATCCGTTCGGGAGACGGGAGATGCTGTGGTCATGACCACAGTCATCGGCGCTCTGACCCAGGGCCGGACGGAGATGACGCTGCTCGGACTGGTGCTCATATTTGCCGTGCTCCTGGTCATATACCGGGACCTGATAAAGGCACTTCTCCCCGTGCTGCCCATGCTGGTAGTAATCGGCTGGATGGGGGGCGTAATGTACCTATTGGGCATGAAGTACACGCCTCTTACGGCAACCCTGGGCGCCCTGATTCTGGGAGTGGGATCGGAGTACGCCATATTGATGATGGAGCGGTTTTACGAGGAGCTGGAGAGGGTGGGCGAGCCCCTGGAGGCTCTCAGAATCACCTCGCGGCGCATTGGCTCAGCCCTCATGGCCTCGGGCCTGACCACAGTCTTCGGATTTGCGGCTCTCATATCCTCGCCGTTCCTGATCACCAACAACTTCGGCACAGTTACGGTTATGGCCATAGTATTCGCTCTTCTCACCACATTCACGGTCTTCGTAGTTCTCATGTACCGCATGGAGATTCGGCGTGCTGTGGTCGAGAATGCCAGGCTTGAATTTATTAAGGCCCTCGGGCTAATTGTTCACAATTAACATTATTGCCGGTCAAGTACTATTAGTTTTTTTTTATATAGCTAAGTTTGCATAAAGAAGATTAAACAGGCCAGTGAGCAGGGTATACCCCGGCTGCCTGACCTTCAACAGAATACCAGTTTTGGGACTGTCATTGGAGGTTCAGGTCATGGCCATGAGCTCGAGCTTAAGCCTATCCGATTCCCCTGGTCCTGCCGCTGCCGGCTCCGACCCGCTTGCCTCATCCGGGACATAAGACAGGTAGAGCTTGCGCCTCTTTCCCTGGGCCATCTTGACATGCACGGGATCTAAATCATGGGCCCGCTTCATCACGCTGATCACTGTGGTCTTGTTCAAGCCCAGCATGTCCACCAGTTCGCTGGTCGTGTATCTGCCCGGCCGCTCCTCGATGATGTCTATGAGTGATCTGGCATGTATATCCAGTGCTTTGCCTTCACCGGAGGCGCTTTCCTGAACCGGCGCGCTCCTGCCCTGCCGGGTGCGGAGCTGGCTCTTGATATCAGCCACGTCTTTGGAGAGGCGATCGACCTGATCGATCAGCCTGCCGATCAGCTCAACGTCGCTCTGCTTGGAGTCCATCTCCTTGGATACCCTTTCCATGGCAGAGACCAGCAGGATCATGGACTGGGCTTCTTTTTTGCTCTTTTCAATCTCATCAGTTTTTGTTTTGTATAGCTCTAACAGCTCTTCGAACATTTACAGACTACTCCTGATATCTCCGGTATGGTCTCATTTCCAAAGCATTTTTAAAATGTATTCAGGAGAAAATGAGCGACTCAACTATATATACTTTTCCCAGAATTATCCCCTTCGCGAATCGTATAAAATAAATAAGCAAAAAAAATCTCTATATATTAATCATGATAATAACTGAAAAAATTTATTGAGTTAATTATAGACCTCTTTCAACTATCTTCGGTAGCTGTTTTATATCGCTTATGACCACATCAGCCGCCTCTCGAAGCCGCGCGGCGGGACGGGTGTCCTGCTGCACTGTGAGTATGCCAGTGTCCGCGGCCTGGAGGGCATAGATATCGTTTAAACCATCCCCTACCATCACCACTTGCCGGTATCGGGCCTTCAGATCGGATACGACCTGCTTCTTCATCCGCGGACTGCAAACCGGATAAATCCGCGTCATATCTATCCCCAGCTCTTCAAGATAGGATAGGCTTCTCATGCTGTCGCCTGAGGCGATGTAGACATCTGCTCCCATCTGCCTCAGATCGAGCAGCACCTCCTGAAAGCCTGGAAAGGGGACACCCCCTGTGCTCAGGGTGAAGGCAACCTCGTTCCGTTCGTCATCGACGATCATGCCGGCAGTACGGTATTTCTCCGGGCACCTGGCTTTTACCTCATGGTGCACCTCTTGCAGGTCGCGAACCTTTGCTTTGGAGTGGCTGAGTATTTGCAGAGCCCTATCTTTGGAGATCCTGCTGCTGGAGCAGCTCACCTGCACCAGATCCTCGCGACCGGAGACAACCGTAGCCAGTGGATCTTCCGGCCTCATGGAGCAGATGATGTCCGGGTCCATCTGGGGGACAACCAGAGCCCTGCCGCTCTTCTCCATGATCAGCTCCCATGTTACCACTTGCTTCATAATGACGCCTCTGCCGATGTCTTTGGCCACACGGTACATGCGCAGTATTGTCCCGGCCACATCCATTACCACTGCCAGATCCAATTCCATTGCTGGATAGTGGATGATATTGGAAGATGAAGCTTTTGCCGGGCAGCAATAAGTTTTTTAGCTAGAAGAACGGATATCTGTAGCAGCGGGGTAGAAGAACGAAGGGTAGATTAGCGGCATTGTTGCTGATAATCCTATTTGCACTGGAGCCCATACAGGCCACTCCTGCACTGAGCGAGCCTCTTCAGGATGGGGATTTCTGCAACCGGCTTAAGGTTACTGGGACCGGGACCTTTGAGGTCGGAGTCTCGGTGAAAGACAGGACGATCGCTCTGGAGTACAGCAACTTCATGTACGGCGACGGAGACCTGGAGATGGACACAGGTACCGTCGAGGCGCAGAGGGCGACCAGTATGCCGGCTGAGGACAACGGCTCATCCATGCTTCTCAACCTCTGGGAGGGCAGCCGGATCACCTACAGAGGCGAGACCCCCATGATTGGAATGAAATACATCCACTCCAAAGCCTTCTGGGGTGGCATCGGAGCGGAGATCACAGAGAGCTATTCGGTGACCGAGATGGATCGAGAGGATGCCAGCACCTTTGCGTCTACTGATCCTACTGCTTACACCACCGATCCCAAGAAGCTTGAAGAGCTGCTGAAGGCCAGCCAGGTGCATATGGTTGGCATCTCCACCAGGAACTCATTCAATGGAACCTGGCAGACGGATGCTCATATGCATAAGATGTTCAGTAAGGACATCAAGGCTCATGAGATGTTCAATGGGACATTCGAAGTGGAGAAGACCATCACCTTCCGGGAGAGCCCGGCAGCGGAAGAAAAGCATACGGGATGCTATGGAATTGACTGCTGAGATCTCCCTCCAAAAACAGTCATAACGGACCCGCCGGGATTCGAACCCGGGTCCGAGGCTCCGGAGGCCTCTATTCTATCCAGACTATACTACGAGTCCATTAAAATTGGAAATATAGGTTAGCGGCTTTCCTTTCCGGGAAAGCAGCCACGACCTAAAGATCTAGCTCTCCAGCACGATCTCAATATTCACGTTCTTGGGAACCTGGATTCTCATGAGCTGGCGCAGAGCCCTCTCATCGGCATCCAGATCGATCAGCCTCTTGTGCACCCTCATCTCCCAGTGGTCCCAGGTGGCTGTTCCCTCGCCATCAGGGCTCTTTCTGCAGGGAACCACCATCCTCTTGGTGGGCAGTGGTATGGGGCCGGCCATGTGGACACCGGTTCTCTGGGCAATCCCCTTAACCTGACCGCATATATCGTCCAGCATCAGGGGATTGGTGCCGGAAAGTCTAATTCTTGCCTTCTGCATGCTTTACACCAAAAAATTTGGATTTAGCGTGGTACCACGCTCATGCACATGCCGGCAGCGACGGTCGTGCCCATATCTCTGATGGCGAACCTTCCCAATTGCGGGATCTCCTTCACCGGCTCGATGACCATGGGCTTGGAGGGTGTAACCATGATGATGGCTGCATCTCCGGCCTTGATGAAGGCGGGATTCTCTTCCTTGACCGCTCCGGACCTGGGATCGAGCTTGGCCAGGATGGATGTGATGGTGCAGGCGATCTGCGCTGTATGGCAGTGGAACACGGGTGTGTATCCGGCTGATATGGCGCTGGGGTGCTGCAACACTACGATCTGGGCCTTGAACTCCTTGGCCACCGAGGGAGGCTTTTCAACCGATCCGCATACGTCGCCGCGGCGGATGTCTTTCTTGGAGACGCCGCGCACGTTCCATCCGATGTTGTCGCCGGGGAAGGCTTCAGGAACCTCCTCGTGATGCATCTCAATGGACTTGACCTCACCGGCCACGTTGGCGGGCTGGAAGACGATCTTGTCGTTCTTTCTCATGACGCCGGTCTCGACACGGCCCACAGGCACAGTGCCCACACCGGAGATGGTGTAGACGTCCTGAACCGGAACGCGCAGAGGCAGGTTGGTGGGCTTCTGGGGCACCTTGAGGTTGTTGAGTGCTTCCAGCAGGGTCGGGCCCTTGTACCACTTCAGGCTGTCGCTGGCCTTGGCCAGATTGTCTCCCATCAGCCCGGAGACGGGCACGAAGGGAATCTCATCCAGCTTGTATCCGACCATCTTGAGCAGCTTGCCGACCTCGTCCTTGACCTCGTTGAACCTCTTCTCATCGAAGGGCGGGGTGGTGGCATCGATCTTGTTCATGGCCACGATCAACTGATTTACACCGAGGGTCCTGGACAGGAAGACGTGCTCCTTGGTCTGGGCCATGACGCCGTCGGGAACTGCTACCACCAGTACGGCGGCATCAGCCTGGGACGCTCCGGTGATCATGTTCTTTACGAAGTCCCTGTGGCCGGGGCAGTCCACCACTGTGAAGTAGAACTTGGCGGTATCGAAG
>CAYQKI010000036.1:0-17814 GCA_964418105.1 uncultured Methanotrichaceae archaeon
CCAGCTCGAACAGCTCCCTCACCAGACGCGCTCCCTCTCCGATGTACTTCTGCACAAACTCCGAGCCCACCACGCGCAGGAATGTGGCATCGGTGCTCTGGGCCACAGCCTTGGCTAAAATGGTCTTACCGGTGCCGGGCGGCCCGTGCAGGAGGACGCCCTTGGGCGGCTCGATGCCCACTGCTGTGAACAGGTCAGGCCGCTTGAGTGGCAGCTCCACAATCTCCCTGATCTCTGATATCTGGGTGTCCAGACCTCCGATCTGGGAGAACTGGACATCCGGAGCCTCCTCGATCTCCATGCCGAAGACTGCCGGATCGCGCGGCGAGGGCAGGACGCACATCACTGCAAAGGACTGCTGATTCAGGCCCACCTGAATCCCCGGCTTGATCTCTTCTTCTATGAACTGAGAGAGGTTTACCACAAACCGCGGCCCTGTGCTGCTCTTGACTATCACCCGGTTCTCGTCCAGCACATCGACAATAGTCCCCACTATCATGGGACCCACGCGCAGGCGCTCCAGCTCGCTCCTCAGCTTCCTGGCCTCCCTCTCGAACTTGAGCTTCTGGTTTTCTATCAGCCTCTTTTCGCCTTCCACGCGATCCTTCTGCTCTCGGAGCGCCAAATTGCGCTCTTCGAGCTGGCGCATACGGTCCAGGATGTAGCGCGAGAAATCCGCTCCAGCCTGGGACTCCTTCGTTCCTTCTCCACTGTCCATAATTACAAAGATTATTAAACTCCGACCCCTATAAAGGTTTCCGAAATGACCGAGAAGCAATGCGAGATTTGCGGCGCTGAGATCTCCGGAGCACCTCAGAGGATAGTGATCGACGGATCGGCGCTGGAGGTATGCAAGGGTTGTGCGCGCTTCGGAAAACCGGAGGACAAATGGTCTCCCGTCCCGAAGAAGATGGTTCCTGTGGAGAGGGCTTTTGCAGTGAAAAGGCCCAAACCGCGCGACCATTTCAAGGACTTGGTGGAGTTGATTCCGGAGTTCGGGCGCAGGATAAGGGAAGCGAGGGAGCAGCAGGGCCTCTCCGTTGAGGAGCTGGGCACCAGGATCAAGGAGAAGGCAACGCTGCTCAAGAAGATCGAGCGCGAGGAGATCTCCCCCGAGGATGAGATCCGGGCAAAGCTCGAGAAGGAGCTGAGGATCAAGCTCACCGATCAGGCCAGCGAGGCGCGCGTCAAGTCTGGCCTGTCGGGCCGCGGGCTGACTTTGGGAGACATCGCCAGCATAAAACGGAAACCTGAGAAATGATCGCCAGTGCCGCCCGCTATGTCATCGGCGGGGGAGTCATCGTCTACCCCACCGAAACCGTCTACGGCCTGGGTGCCAATGCTCTGGATGAGCAGGCGGTCATGAGGGTCTTCCAGATCAAGAAGAGGCCCCTATCCCAGCCCATTTTTTTGGCCGTGTCAAACTTTGAAATGCTGGAAAAGGTAGCAGAGATAGGCAAGGAGGATATGGCCATCCTGGAGCAGATCTTTCCCGGCCCGGTCTCAGTGCTCGTCAAAAAGAAGAGCATAGTGCCGGACATACTCACTGCTGGCTCGCCCCTGGTCGGCATCAGATACCCGGACCACGAGGCGGCACTGCGCATCATCGACCTGGCCGGCCCCATCACATCCACCAGCGCCAACCGCACCGGCTCGCCGCCACCGGTCAGCGCCGACACCGTCTCCCCGGAGATCCAGGACCGGGTGGACGCAGTGGTGGATGGCGGAAAATGCAGGTATGCCGAGCCTTCTACTCTCCTGGACCTGCAAAAGAAGGAGGTACTCCGGCCGGGGGCGGGCCTGGACAAAGCCATGAAAGCCATATCTGCAAAAGGAGACTGAGGCGGTATCTTGCAGCCCAGAATCAGAGATTTCTTTATGACACGCCAGGGCTGGATCTTCGCAGTCGCCGACTACTGCCACCCCCGTGGCCTGCGCTCTCTGCTGCGCTATATTCCCGATCCCAAAGGTGAGAGGTTGGCGGAGGGCAGGCGCTACCGCAAGATGGACTTCGATGCCTCCTTTGCATTTTTGCGGCGTGAGAGGCCGGATTGGGCACTGGACCTGCATACTGTGCCCGAGTCCGAGGTCGCACGCCTCTACCAGCCTCCAGAAGGGCTCAAATCAGTAGCCGCTCGCGATGAGAGGGTGGCCCGGATCGCCTCCGTCCTGGAGGAGGGCGGGGTGCCGGGAGAGCAGATGGGCATCACCGGCTCCATGCTCATAGGCCTGAACGGCCCGGCCTCGGACATAGATTTCGTGGTCTATGGCCCCCACTGGTGGCGGGCCAGGGATATTCTGAGCCGGGCGAAGGCAGAGGACAGAATTGACGATCTGGACGAGGAGACCTGGAGGAAGATCTATCTGAAGAGAAAGCCCGAGATCGGCTTTGAGGAGTTCATGCTCCACGAGAAGAGAAAGGGGAATCGAGGCATGGTCGAAGGAACCTACTTCGACCTGCTCTTCACCCGCGACTGGAGCCAGATAAGTGGCACCCCCCATCCTCCAGGCAGGCCCGCCGGCAAAGCCACCATCCAGGCCAAAGTGGTCAACGCCGATTTCGCCTTCGACAGCCCTGCCGTCTTCAGCCTTGACCATCCCGAAGTAAAGGAGATATTCTGCTTCTCGCATACATATGCCGGCCAGGCTCTCCCCGGAGAGACAGTCGAGGCGAAGGGAGTGCTGGAAGAGATACCCGGCGGCCTGCGGCTGGTGGTGGGAACCACCCGCGAGGCACGGGGAGAATGGATCAGATCGCTTTCCCTGCTGGAGAGCAGATGCTGAAGTATGCACAAATCGAATGCTTTAATTTGTTGGATACAATCAATGCAATGAGGTCCTTTTCATGCTGCAAGTACGTCCCTTTGATATCGAGATAGGCCAGCACAAGGTAATGCTCAATGTGCTGGATGCCAGGGAGAGAGGATTGAATGCCGGAGACCGGGTGAGGGTGAGGACAAGGGGCGCCGCCACCACCGCCATCCTGGACACCACCCTGGAGATGGTAAAGCCGGGTGAGATAGGCATCTTCACCGAGGCCCTGAAGGATCTGAAGAGCCCTGCCCAGGTGGATGTCCTGCCGGCTCCCAAGCCCGCCTCCCTCTGCTACATCAAGAGCTTCATGGACAGGAAGAAGCTGACAGAAGATCAGATCAGGAGCATTGTCCAGGACATTGTGGACAATAACCTCAGCGAGATTGAGCTTTCGGCTTACGTCACAGCTTCCTACATCCACAACATGGACAGCCAGGAGGTGGAATGGCTCACCAAGGCCATGATTGAGACCGGTGAGCGGATTCACTTCGACACCCACCCGGTGATGGACAAGCACAGCATAGGAGGCGTGCCGGGCAACAAGGTCTCCCTGCTGGTGGTGCCCATCGTTGCCGCTGCCGGCCTGCTCATACCCAAAACCAGCTCGAGGGCCATCACAGGTGCCGGCGGCACAGCCGACCTGATGGAGTTGCTGGCTCCGGTGGAGTTTTCCGCAGATGAGATCAAGGAGATCACGGAGAAGGTGGGCGGCGTCATAGTCTGGGGCGGAGCCACCAATATCGCCCCTGCAGATGATAAGCTGATCAAAGCGGAGTATGCATTATCCATAGATCCCTACAGCCAGATGCTGGCTTCCATCATGGCCAAGAAGGGAGCAGTGGGTGCAGATGCCGTTGTGGTGGACATGCCCGTCGGCCCGGGGACAAAGCTCGCCACGCCGGAAGAGGGCCGCACCCTGGCCAAAGACCTGATCGATCTGGGAGAGCGGCTGGGCATTCGCGTAGAGTGCGCCATGACCTTCGGCGGCTCGCCCGTGGGCAGAACCATCGGCCCGGCTCTGGAGGTGCGCGAGGCCCTGGCCATGCTGGAGAACAAGAGCGGCCCCAACAGCCTCAAGGAGAAGAGCCTATCACTGGCCGGCATCCTCCTGGAGATGGGTGGCATAGCCGGACGGGGTGACGGCTACAATGCTGCAGAGCAGATCCTGACCAGCGGCAAAGCCCACAAGAAGCTCATGGAGATCATAGAGGCCCAGGGAGGCGATCCCAATATCAAGAGCGAAGATATCACCACCGGCGAAAACTGTGCGGATATACTGGCTCCGGTGGGTGGCTATGTGGTCGCCTTTTACAATAAGCGCCTGGTGGAGGTGGCCCGCATGGCCGGCGCACCCTCCGATAAGAAAGCCGGGGTCATCATCCACAAGAAGATGGGCGAGATAGTAAAGAAGGGAGAGCCGCTCATCACCATCTGCTCAAGCTCCGACTGGGAGCTGGAGAGCGCCGCAAAAGATGCCAAGCGTCAGATGCCGATTGTGGTGGAGGGCATGCTCCTGGAGAGGTACCCCAGGATTACAGAGCTGTAGAATGAATGCAGTGAGGGTCAGGCAGTAGCGGCAGTGGATATAGAGGCAGATATGATGCAGGTTGCAATTACATATCATGAAGACTTTGGAAAGCACGGATTCAGCGTCCTCAAGGACCGGATCCGGCCGTCATTTGAAAAGCTGATGGAGTCGGGGCTGGTGGATGGAGAGGAGGTGGCAGTCTTCGAGCCCGTCCCCGCTCCCCTGGATCTGGTGGCCCAGGCCCATACCAGCTCCCACATGGCCAATATGCTGCACGATCCCTACCGGCAGGTGGCGCTCCTCTCGGCAGGCAGCGTGATGATGGCCGCGGAGATGGTGGCGGAAGGGCTGGCAAAGAGGGCCTTCGCTTACACCGGGACAGCCGGACACCACGCTTCCCGGGGCAGTTGCTGGGGCTTCTGCTACTTCAATGACGTCGCCATAACCATCCTGCGACTCCGCCAGATGGGCCTGCAGCGTTTTCTCATAGTGGATGTGGACCCTCATTTCGGAGACGGCACACGCGACTTCTTCGGCAGGGACGCCGATGTCTACCACATCAATATGCACAGCGGCAGCGGAGAGGAGCACGATGCCCGGATGAACAATTACGACATTGGGCTGACCTTCGGTGGCACCAATGAGCGGTTTCTCTCCTCACTCAAAGGGGCGCTGGAGATGGCAAAGGACTTCGATTTCCAGATGGCTTTTGTCATCTTCGGCCACGACTCCCATCAGGACGACTACGGGGGCTTTGACCTCACATTCGATGCCTACCCCAAAATGGCCCAAATGATCGTCGATGCCGTGGGGCAGAAGGGTCTGGTCTTCGTCCTGAGCGGCGGCTCGTGTGTGCATGTGGCTCGCCGGGTTATACCGGATGTGATCTCTGTTCTGGCAGGAAGGTGGCCGGCTTGAAAATGGCCTCCCACTGCTACTCCTGCATCCTGGACAGATCCCTCTTCGAGGCTGACCTGGCTGGCCTTGCGGAGAGCGAGAAGAAGCTGGCAGTGGAGGAGCTGCTGGACTACATGGCCTGCCATAAAGGGGGCGTTTCCGCACTGGTGGGAACGGAGAGAGAGAGGATAATCAAGCGGCGCAGCGACAATCCCGATCCATACGAAGGGCTCAAAGCCGAGAGCAACAGCGTGGCTGCCGGCCTCCAGAGCCTGGCCGGGGAGTTTTATGCGGAAAAGGAGGATAAGATCGAGGCCCTGATTCGCATCGCTGCTGCAGCCAACTCCATGGAGTTCGGAGTCAAGGGCCATGACTTCAACAATTCCAGCTTTGCCGGCGTCTTCTCTGCTACCCTGCGCGAGAATTTGCAGGGCGATCTAGAGGAGGTCAAGAGGCGGCTGCGAAAATTCTCCAATATACTCTATCTTACAGACAACTGCGGAGAGGTCATTTTCGATATATTTGTGATAGAGAAGCTGGCCGGGATGGGCAAGAGAATTGTGGTCGGATCCAAGTCGGAGCCCATACTAAATGATGTGACAGCTCAGGAGATGATGGCACTCTGCAAGTCGAAACCTCAGCATTTAAAAGCTATTGAGGTCATTGCTACCGGTGATGTGGTGGGAACGGCCCTCGAGCGCCTTCAGCCCAGGGCTTTATCCATTCTCCTGGACCCCAACTGGCTGATACTGGCCAAAGGCATGGGAAATTTTGAGACCATATCCGAGTACGAAGACCGTTTGAAAGGCCGGCTCATCTACATCCTCAGGGCAAAATGCCAGCCGGTAGCCGATGAGATCGGCGTGACTAAAGGCACTCTGGTCGCCAGATCGATTTGAATTACCGGTAATTCATATCCACTTCCTGTTCGGCAGGAAGAGCTGGCTCTTCCAGAGGAGGCCCCAGGAGGGCTATCTCTATGTCCAGGTGCAGGAGCTCTCTGATGGCTTCCAGCAGTGTGCAGGCTGCTGGTATGTCCACAGGATCGTTTCCTGAACTGGTGGAGAGCAGACAGAAGCCGCGCAGGCCGTAAAGCGGTGCCAGCCCTGCCAGGAGGCCGTTGAGCCCCCCGATGGCTCCGCTGCAGAGCAGAGGGATTTTGTTTTCAGTCAAAAGCGCTGCAGACTCGACATCTGTAGCTGCCCCCATTACCTTCTCGTCCGTCTCGCCCACATAGGCGGCCAGGGTTATGACATCGGTCACACCCTGGTCGGCAATGGCCCGCAGTATATCTCCGGCAAGCTCGTGCATCCCCTGTACATCCAGGGGCTGGGCATCGCCGGAGAGTATAAACATGTTCTCCCTATCCTTGGGGCGCAAGAGCTCGCTGTGCAGCAGCTTGGCCATCCCTTTGGAGACCATCACCTGGGGCGGGAAGCTGTCCGAAAAAAAGGGCTTTATGGCACTGCATTCCAGGGCTATTGACAGGTAATCGGCCGCCACCTTTCCCACGCTTCCGATTCCCGGAAGGCCGCAGATGCAGATTTTTCGAGACTCAAACATTGCATAAGGGTATGGCGTGCTGATATAACATACTTTCGCCAAACCCCTGCATAATCTTTTTAATTGCCGGCAGCCTCGATCAGCCAGTTGATCTTTACGGTTTCATTCGTATCCTCGAAAACGCTTTCCGGAGGTACCATGTCGCCGCCTATGAATATAAATGAGTTTCCAGAGCTCTCAGACTGCTCCACACCGATGCCGGCAGCCCCGCGATCATAAAAGACCACATAAAAGTCGCCTGTCACAGACAATGCCGGAATCTCAATCTCGCCGATCTTTCCGCTGGGTGAGAGGAAGTAATTATTCTGGGCATCGGCAAATTTGTAGAGCAGGTTGAAATCGCTGTCTCTAACTTCAATCATGATATTTCTATCTCTGGGATAGGTCTGCGTTGACTCGTTGTACTCGCTCCAGCCGACCACCCGCACCGCCTGCAGCTTCCATCCGGATTTGGGAGCAGTAAACTTTACGGCCTCGCCGATGGACAGGGATCCGAAGGTCTCATATGAGGAGAAGAAGGTGAGATTCATATCAGAGTAGTTCTTTCCGCTATCCTGTCTCAACCTGGTCAGCTCCGGCTTTTCTGCCGCTTCTGCAATAACTGCGACAAAGCACAGCGCCAGGCAGCACAGGCCGGCAAGAGTTGATATATTCTTCATCAAATACACCTTGGAAGGGGGTCAATGACTTTTAGCATATAAAGATTCTGATCAAAAAAAGAGATTTTAGCTTCCCACCACATTCATGAGCCAGTTGACGGCGATGGATGTGCTCTCGTTTATTGGAATTTTAGCCGGCAGCAACTGCTCGGAAGAGGGCATTCCCTCCCCGATGTACATAAAGGAATTTTTGCTGACTTCATTGAGGCGCTCCCACGCCAGCTCAATGGCTCCCCGGTCGTAGAAGCAGACATAAAAATCGCCGCTGACCGACACTGATGGAACCTCAATGGTAATGGGATTGATGCCTGTGGCATTCCTGGCATAATTGCTGTACGGGATCTGAGCATCAGCAAATTTATAGAGAAGTCCCAGGTCTTTATCCCGGATCTCGAGGCCGATCACTCTCTCCGCAGGGATGGTAACTTCGCTGCCGTTATAGCCGTCTGAGCCATACAACTGCACCGCCTTTACCTTCCAGCCAGTCTTGGGAGCTGTGAACTTTACAGTTTCAGCAATGAAGAAGGCAGGATCTCCGTAGAGTGATATCAAGGAGATGGGAACGATCTGCTTCTCTGATAAATTTCCCTCATAAGATCTTAAAATTTGATTTCCTGAAGTGGCTACATCAGCCGCTCCGGATATACCTGTCATGGATAATGATATTAATAATAAAACAATTGCACTAATTAAAACGCTCTTCAATGTGTCACCCCGACAGATCGATTCAATTCGATGCATATAAAGATTCTGTTGGCCGCATTCATCTGCCGGCCAGCTCTTCTCTGTCCTCCGCACTTTACACTCTGTCTTTCCCACGAGATGATCCTGCACCCGCGCCACCGAAGGTCGGCGGCGTCACCAGGGCACTGTAGGAGGGGGAGACGGAGGCGCGGAGGGCAGGGGCGGAGGCGAGCGGGCAATCAATCTTGCCCGCGGCATCCGCTCGATTTAATGGTTCTACTCACCTACAGCTCTGATCACCCAGTTGATCTTAACCGGCTCACTGTTCTCGATCTTGAATTCAGCCGGGGACATCTTGCCGTATATGCTATCATATACGTAGGAGCTTCCAGTTCCATTCTCTGTCTCCATCCCTATCTCCATTGTTCCCCGATCGTAGAAGATGACATAAAAGTCACCTGTGAGCGGTAGAGCTGGAATATCAATGGCTCTTAGAACCGGGAACTCGAATAGGAAGTAAGCATTCTGAGTATCGGCAAACTGATGGAGAAGATTCAATTTTTCATCTCTAACCTCAATTAGGAAATTCTGTGGAATGGGAATGGCTGTACCATTGTAGCCGACATTGCCAAAGATGCGGACCTGCTTTAGATTCCATCCATCTCTGGGAGCAGTGAACTTTACAGCTTCGCCGATGGCGTATGCATATATACCATAATCATTGACTGCTGAATAAAATGTAAAATTCACTGTTGGATAGTAATTCATCTGAGTGATATTAGCTCCTCTATCCTGGCTGAGAACATTTATAGTCTCCCCTGTAGCATTTTGAGCTGCAGCCATGCCAGAAATAGAGATCAGACAAACGGCAGATATCATGAGGATAATCCTGTTCAATCTATCACCTGATATCAAGAAATAAATTTTATCTTTATATAGGTGATGCTGGATTATTGACATACAAATAGAGGATTATTCATACTAAGTATGTATGTCCGATATCCTTTTATAATTAAAGGTGATCTCTGAGAATTGGTGAGATAATGCATATTCCTGACGGCTACCTCGGGCCTTATACTTATGTCGCAATGTGGATCATCATGATCCCCATCTGGTATTATGCGGCAAGCAGGCTGGGCAGAGAGTTGAGGTCGAAGCAGGTACCCCTTCTGGCTCTGGCGGCTGCCTTCTCCTTTGTAATTATGATGTTCAACGTCCCCATCCCTGGAGGCAGCACCGGGCATGCGGTGGGCGGTGCCATAGTGGGAATCGTCCTGGGCCCCTGGGCGGCGGTGATCGCCATATCGGTAGCGCTTGTCCTCCAGGCACTGATGTTTGGAGACGGAGGCATCACAGCCATAGCCGCTAACTGCTTCAACATGGCAGTTATTATGCCCTTTGCCGCATTCTATGTATACAAATTCATCAGCGGCAGCACGGATATAATGTCATCCCGGAGAGTTGCCGCATCCGCCGTGGCTGGATATGTCTCTCTTAGCCTGGCTGCGGCCTGCACCGGCCTGATGTTCGGACTGCAGCCGCTGCTGCACAGCAGCCCGGAGGGAATACCGCTTTACATGCCCTACGGCCTGAACATAGCCCTTCCTGCCATGCTTCTGGAGCATTTGCTGGGATTTAGCATACTGGAGGCTCTGGTCACCGCCCTGATCTTCGCCTACATCCAGAGGACGGACACGTCCCTCCTTTACGAAGAGAGCAGAGGATCCAGAAAGATCAGGGAAAAGAAAGCGATTGCAGCCTGAGGTATGATCATGGATACCATCAAGAAATTGTTCATAGGCCTTCTGGTTCTGGTGGTCTTCACCCCGCTGGGCCTTCTGGCCGTGGGAGAGACCTTCGGAGAATGGGGTCCGGAAGAGGTAAAGGACAAGCTCGGATTTGTGCCGCCCGGCCTGGAGAGCCTCTCCTCGCTGTGGAGCGCGCCGCTTCCGGATTATGCCATACCCGGCGCAGAAGACTCCATGACTGTCGCTGCTGCAGCCTATATTCTCTCTGCGGTGATCGGAGTGGTGATATGCGCAGGCCTGCTCTACCTGGTAGGCAAGAGGATTGCCAGGGATTAGCCATCAGCGAGAGAGACCAGCGCCAGCTTTTTATTTATTCCCCCATTTTCTTCTCCGAATTCCGATGATCCCAGAATGGATGAGAGAGGTGGACGCGGGCCCCTGCCCCTTCAAGGCGGCAGCATCAGGCAAGAAGGGCTTTATCGGCAAGACCATTGAGGGTATCTTCGGCTTTTTGGAGGAGGCGTTCATCTCCGAGAGCTTCTCGGGCAGGCCCGGCCTGCTGCAGAGCCTGGACCCCAGGGCCAAACTGCTCTCCATTCTGGCAGTCATATTCGCCACCAGCCTGGTGGGTGACCTGAGGATATTGATTGCCGTCTATGCTCTGACAGTCCTCTTCGCCTATGCCAGCAAGATCGAGGTCGGTTTTTTTATCAAGAGGGTGTGGCTGTTCATCCCCCTCTTCGCAGGCATAATTGCCGTTCCCATGATATTCAATGTCTTCATCCCCGGCGATCGGCTCTTTGAAGTGGCCTACATCGGCCCGGGGGCTCATCTGGGGCCGCTCTCTCTTCCGGAGAGCATTTACATCACCCGCCAGGGGACGGTGGCCGCGGCGATATTCACCATGCGCGTGGCAGCCTGCGTCTCAGCCGTGGTTCTGCTCTTTCTGACCACTCCCCAGCAGGTCCTCTTCAAGTCGCTGCGTTCGGTGGGGGTTCCCAAGCTGTACGTGCTCACACTGCAGATGGCTTATCGCTACATATTCCTGCTCATGGACCTCATCCGGGAGATGTATGTAGCCAGGAAGGCCCGCACAATCAGGTCGTCGGGCATGTTGGAGGAGCAGAAGTGGGTGGGCGGGCGCATAGGATACACACTGGTCAGGTCCCTGTCCATGAGCGAGAAGGTGCACATGGCCATGATGTCGCGGGGCTTTAGCGGTGAAGTTCATATCATGGAGGAGTTTCAGATGAAGGG
This sequence comes from uncultured Methanotrichaceae archaeon, assembly GCA_964418105.1. Lineage (GTDB taxonomy): Archaea > Halobacteriota > Methanosarcinia > Methanotrichales > Methanotrichaceae > Methanothrix. The sequence continues at coordinate 11,151 of CAYQKI010000036.1, forward strand.
GAGGGACTACATGGCGGTGGGGTCGGCCCTGGTCCTCAGCCTGATGCTGGTGCTACTCTCTCATAATGCCATTTGATTCTGATGAAAAATGAACGGAGATCATGATGGAAGCCATATTTGACTTGAGAAATGTCTCTTACTCCTACGTAGGGAAGATCGACGCCCTGAAGGATGTTACCCTCAAAATAAATCGAGGTGAGCAGGTGAGCATCATCGGCTCCAACGGAAGCGGCAAATCCACGCTGCTCGCCATACTGGACGGCCTGGTCTATCCCACATCAGGCGAATTCTATGCCTTCGACAACCTGATCTCCGAAGAGGCATTTGACAGCATCTCCGATAACGAGTTCAGGTCCTACTTCCGCACAAAGGTGGGATTCGTATTCCAGAACTCGGATGTGCAGCTCTTCTCTCCAACCGTCCACGAGGAGATTGCCTTCGGCCCCATGCAGATGGGGCTGGAGCCTGCGGAGGTGAAGAGCCGGGTGGAGGAGGTCATGCAAATGCTGCAAATCGGAAAATTGCGGGACAGATCGCCCCATACCCTCTCCGGCGGCGAGAAGAAGAAGGTATGCATAGCCACAGTCCTGGTCAACAATCCCGATGTGCTTCTGCTGGATGAGCCCTCTGCCGGCCTGGACCCCAGGACTCAGCTCTGGCTGATTGAGCTTCTGCAGGAGCTGGGCGGGGCGGGCAAGACGGTGATCACGGCGACGCACGACCTGGAGATAATCGATCAGATCAGCAGAAGAGCCATAGTCATGGGAGAGGACCACAGGGTCAAGACGGACGGGAAGGCTGAGGCGGTGCTCAGCGACTATGAGCTTCTGCTTTCATCCAACCTGGTGCATGAGCACACCCACCTGCATGGAAAGCTGGTGCACGAGCACCTGCATGTGCACGGGCGCGCTCATGAGCGGCATGAGCATGCATCAAATGAGATCGAACCGCATGAGCATGGAACTCATGAGCAGGGATCTCATGAGCACGGGCATATCGGCTCGCACAGCCATCGCCACAACGGGGGCAGGAAGGACGGGAATGGCTCTTAGGTTGCCAGCCGTTCCCGGATAGGCTCTTCGCTGTTCCCCAAAGCTGCTCTGCCTTTGCAGATTCCATCAGTCTCTGTGCGTACTCTGTGTCCTCTGTGCCCCGGTGGTGAAAACGTCGTTAGCAACTGGTTATGGCTGGCGCTGACTGCCACCACAGAGGAGCCAATCAGCACTTCGGCCTGATTTTAACACCTTCCGTATCTTTTTACCTGATTTAAACTACCAAAAGCTTTTTTGGTCCATATTCCGAATATATAATGATTAATTACAGATATGGTGGGGATCAGATCAAGGAAAATGATCCTGTAAAAGGTGGGACGGTCCCATCTTTTCGCACGGCGGCAATTTCCGCGGTCTTTAGAAGAAGGCACCCCCCGGCTGATTCTGGGCGATCCCACCCGTCTGGGCCAGATATTGATCAATCTGCTGCATAATGCCGTGAAGTTCACCAACACCGGAGAGGTGATGGTCTCTGTCTCCGGCCGGAGGACCGATGCCGGCAATAACGGCAATGGCGACGGGAGGTATGACCTCCTCTTTGCGGTGAAGGACACAGGAATCGGGATTGCGGAGGAGAAGGCGTGGCGGCTCTTTCACTCCTTCTCCCAGGTCGATGCCTCCACGGCAAGGAGGTACGGCGGCACAGGCCTGGGGCTGGCCATCTGCAAGAGGCTGTTGGAGATGATGGGAGGAAGTATCTGGGTGGAGAGCAGAGAAGGCATGGGCTCGACATTCTACTTCGCCATAGCCGCCAAATCAACTGCTGAAATGCCCTCCGATGACCTGGAGCGGAAGAGCTGTCAGGACACCCGCCCGGCAGGGATTGGCCTGACCGGTCAGAGCCGGGATTTGAGCATTCTGCTGGCTGAGGACAATGCCGTCAATCAGGTCGTGACCATAAGAATGCTTGATAAGCTGGGATACCACGCGGATGTGGCAGCCAACGGCCTTGAGGTGCTGCAGGCATTGGAGCGCCGCCATTATGACCTGGTCTTCATGGATGTGCAGATGCCGGAGATGGACGGACTGCAGGCCACCCGGGCCATAAGGAAGATCTGGGGGAGGGAGCCGGGGATCAGGATCATAGCCATGACCGCCTCGGCCCTCACGGGTGACCGGGAGATGTGCCTGGAGGCGGGCATGGACGGCTACATCAGCAAGCCGACCAAGATCGAGGCATTGCAGGAGGCTCTGCAAGCCTGCAGCCCCGGCAGCAAAAGGAAGATAATGCCAGGGCTGCAATGAGCGGCAGGATGCAGATCACAGATCATGTTCATGCCCTGAAGATACCCTTTTTCGTAGCCGGCCTGCCAGGAGATTGGGAAATCACCAACAGACTAATCTCCAATAAAAAGGGATAAGGTTTCAGATTGGCATAGAGACAATCAGTGAGGAAGAGATAAAGATGCCCATCAGGCTTCGCATCGCTACATTCAATCTCATGAGTCTGGACAACAGGAAGGACCGGCTGCCCAGCCTTGAGGATCGCATACCTGTCCTCCGCCCCCAGCTCGTGCGCCTGGACGCAGATATCCTCTGCCTGCAGGAGGTCTGCGGCCAGCACGACCGGGGCAGAAAGAGGAGGCTTGAGGCGATGAACCGGCTGCTGGAGTGCACGCCCTATGAGGGGTACAAGAGGGTCAGCACCATCGATCCCAATACAAGAGAGGCCTTCGAGCACCACAACCTGGTCATACTCAGCCGCTACGATATTTTGCACCACGACCAGTACCTGCATGAGTATGCTCCTGCCCCGCGCTACAAGAAGGTCACAGCCATTCCTGAAGAGGGCGAGGCCAGGGAGATCTCCTGGGAGAGGCCCATTCTGCATGCCAGGGTCCGCCTGCCAAACAATATGGTGGTCGATGTCATCAACCTGCACCTCAAGAGCCGCCGGCCTACAAATATCCAGGGGCACAAACTGAACGACCGGACGTGGAAGACCGCCTCCGGCTGGGCGGAGGGCGTCTTCATCTCCTCCATGAAGAGGATCGGCCAGGCTCTGGAGACGAGAATTCTCATAGACCAGCTCTTCGAAAGAGACCCATGTGCCCTGATAGCCGTCTGCGGAGACTTCAATGAGGAGTTTGATGAGGTGGCCATCGAAGCCATCCGGGGCGACGTGGAGAACACCGGCAACATGGACCTCTCCATGCGGGTCATGGTGCCGACGGAGAGAAACATACCAGAGCCGGCGCGCTATTCACTTCTGCACAACGGCAAAGGCAAGATGCTGGATCACATACTGGTATCCCGCACCATGCTGGCCTACTTCAAGGGCTCAGAGGTGCACAACGAGCTGCTTCACGACGAGTCCATAGTATTCGCTCCCAAGATCTTTTATCCCGAATCAGACCACGCGCCGGTGATTGCCCGATTCGACATGCCGGACACAAAGCTTAAGTGGCCCACTGAGGCCGAGGCAAGCGCAGAGGGAACCGGAGAGGGAATCATAAAGGGAAATGAAGAGGGTGCAGGCATCCCGGTGGGCAAGGGATATCAGTGCATCAGGAACGGGAAGGGCAAGTGCCGGTAGAATTGTAGAATTGCAGAATTGATTTGATTTTCAGCCCTTCTGCCCTCTGTACCTGGGCAGAGACAGGCTCACCTGGTCATAGGGAATCGAGTGCCTCTCCTGGCGCAGATGGCCGGCCAGCCACTCCGCCTCCTTCCTGTAGGACTGGGCTGCACCCTCCGCGTACTTCATGCCTTGGGCAGTGAGCATGTATTCGTACCTCTGCAGCCAGCGGCCCCCTTTTTCGTAGTGCCTCTGGTCCTGGTAGATCATGCCCATGGCTACCAGTATCTGAATGTCCTCGAACAGCCGCTCGCTGTAGACGAATCCATAGTCCTCGTGAAATGCGTAGTCAAAAAGCCCGGAATAGCCTCCCGGCCCTGTCTCCCTGAGCCTGGCCACCGTCCGGTACAGCCAGGTGATGTTCCTGATCCTCGGCACCAGGATCTTGCTGCCAATGGTCTCGGAGAGCAGCATCTGCAGGGAATAAAAGAGCAGCAGCAGCCCATCGATTGGCAGATAGCTCTCGGCTCGGACAAAAGAGAGGAGCTTGAACGCCTGGAAAGTCACATCCTGGAGGGATATCTCCGGACTGCGGTCGGAGAAGAACGATATGGCGATCTGCCGGGTGAGGGACTTGACCAGCCCCGCCGCCAGGGCGGACTCGTCGTAGAGAAAGCCATCCATCTGGGTTCTGGTGGACCGGGGAACACCGCTTCCCACAGTGATGTCAACCATTGATCCATATTTTTTGCCGAGGGCATCCTCGAAGAGCTTTCTCATGCGTCCGTTCCTGGATATGGTGGAGAGAGCCATGCGCGTCTCCGGAGGCAAGGACCTGTGGTCGAACCTTGCCGCCAGGCGGTATCCGCGGCCAAGCCTTATGCGGTCGAGCAGCTCCCGTGCGCTATCGTCTCCCCTGCCGGCTATGAAGCTGATCAGGTCAGGGTCTGTGAATTGCCGGAAGAACAGGGTCACACTCTGCCTGGCCTCTTCCTCAGGCATCCGGATTAGAGCCCTCTCCAAAGCAGCCAGCAGCATGGCGCGCATGGACTGAACCTCCGGGTGGTAGATGAGGGCATTGTAGTGATGGGCCCGGGCGATGAGCATGGACTCGGCTGCGGTGCGGGACATCTCTGCCTGGTAGCCGTCCTCTCCGGCTAAAACTATGCGCCCGCTCTTGATGGTTAGAGCTTGCAGTATCTGATCCACGTCCACCAGCCCCAGGGAGACTCCGGAGTGGTGCGAGTCGCGCAGGAGGAAGTCGATCCTGTCTGCGTCCAGGTCGCCCACGATGATCTGGCCCAGGGGCGGGCTTTTGCCTGAGGCGATGAGAGCGACATCGGAAAAGAGCCTCCCGGCGCTGCCGAACTCTTCATCTGCAGCCTGGAGGGCCTCCTCGCCGAAGGGATGGGCTGTGATGATAGAATATGTGAACTGCTCGTGCCCCGATGCCCTCCTGCCGTCGAGGGAGGGCTGAATATCGGGATTTCGGCTCAGCACTCCCTCCACAGCATGGGAGAATGCGGAGTGGCCCAGGTCATGCAGCAGGGCCGCCAGCCGGACTTCCGCCACCTGATCGCTGTCGAGGCCAAGGTGCGCGGCAAGCCTCCCGGCCATGTGCATGGTCCCGACGGAGTGCTCAAATCTGCTGTGTCCGGCTCCCGGATAGACTGCCTCCACCAGACCCAGTTGCCTGATGCCCCGCAGGCGCTGCATGGGAGAGGAGAGGATGAGCTGCCACTCCAGATCGCTCAGCTTCACCTCCCCGTGAACCGGATCGCGCAGATGGCCGGGATTTTCATTCATCTTTTATTTTGCAGTCAGATTCATTATGGCCGCTGCCAGATCGCCCCCGGCCTCTTTGAGGGCGGACCTGGCCCTCTCAGCCGGCACACCGGTCTGGGCCGCCACCAGCTCCACATCCGATTCGGGGATCTCCAGAGAAGCACCCGCAGAAGCCGGCTCTACCGCTCCGGAAGCATTGGACGCCTGTCCCGCCTGCGCGGAGGGGGCACGCTCTGAGGCATCTCCTGATATCTGATAGCTCCTCTGGCCGTGGGCGTCCATGATCGCGACAGAGGCATTGTTTATCACTATCTCCCTGTCAGGCATGCGGATGACGACATCGATAACGTTCTCCAGCTCTTCAATGTTGATGCCCATATTCTTGAGCATGCCCTTCATCTTCTTGGGGCTCATGCCGCCCCTTCCGCCCAGTCCTCCAAGTCCCGGAAACATAAAATCACCTTTAGCCCGATAATTGATTTATGGTAGGTAAAGATATCGGCATAGCAGTATTGCCTGTGGGTGAGGCAATTTTTTTAAGGATTGATAGTAATGTATTTGAATTTTGATGTCTGAAAAGATTCTTATTTATTGGTTTCCCTGGCCTGGCCGGAGGAATTTAGCATAAAAATCTCAAGCTTTTTATCAATAGCGATGATACTGTTGGTTTCGGCATCTGTGGCAGTTGCATCCGGTGAGACAGCCTCGATCACAGCCGAGGATGCTCTGGAAAAGCTCCTGGATGGAAATGGCCGCTTTGCATCCGGCAATAGCAGCCATCCCGACCAGTCTTTCGAGCGCCGAGCCGAGCTTTTGGCCGGCCAGCATCCCTTTGCCGTTATCGTGGGCTGCTCCGACTCCAGGATTGCCCCAGAGGTCCTCTTCGATCAGGGCCTGGGAGACATCTTCGTGATCAGGACGGCCGGGCAGGTCCTGGACAACGCCTCACTGGGCAGCATCGAGTATGCCGTGGAGCATCTGGGCGTTCCGCTGGTCATGGTCCTGGGGCATGACAGTTGCGGGGCCGTCAGCGCAACAGTGCAGGGAGGCGAAGTCCCCGGCCACCTGGAAAGCCTGGTGCAGTTCATCCAGCCGGCGGTCGACGCAGCCAGGGAAGCGGGCAACGAGAGCCTGGTGCTGGACAGCTCCATAGACAACAATATCTGGAATATCGTCGAGCAGCTCGAGTCCTGCGAGCCCCTTCTCTCCGAGAAGGTTGAGGGTGGAGAGGTCATGATCGTCGGCGCTCGCTATCATATGGATTCCGGCATTGTGGAGATGCTGGAGTGATATCTTGAAGGAGGGGCGC
>CAYQKI010000037.1:0-17754 GCA_964418105.1 uncultured Methanotrichaceae archaeon
ATGCCCGGCAATGAAGAGATATGTATCAGCGACTGCCTGACTGAAGAGGATCGCAAAAAGCTGGTCTCTAGCCTGCATCATGCACTGGTATGGGTAGGTGTAAGAGAGCCTGAGGTGCTGGAGATTGATAAAGGCGATTTGAGAATGGAGATGGAAAAGTACCATCAGACTGAAAAGGACCTTCCGCCGGAGCTGCATGCTGGGCAGGGAAGGGTGGAGCTGCACCGCCTCATCTGGAGGCTGATAAATGAAAAGGAGATACCTGAGACTGAGAGGCAACAGATCTCCGAGCTTATCGATATTCTGGAGAGAAAGAAGAGGATCGATGAGGATTACCTCAGTTCAAGAAGGCTCAGCAGAGAGCAGGCGGTAAAACTGCATGATGAGGCGGCGAGCATAATTCGGTCGCTCATGGACCTGAAGGATCTGCTCAGGGGCAAAGGTCGCAGTGCAGAGGGCGGCGGTGAGAGGGAGGAATTAATCCGCAAAAGGGTCGATGAGGTGAAGAGGTGGAACAACTTTATGAATGAATTGAAGAGCAATGACAATTCAGCCTGAAGAGAGGCATATTGCCCATAATACCAATCGCAGATCGTGGGGTATATTTACCACCTGGGAAAAGAAGGCTGTCTCATGAGATATATCATTACTGCTACTATTATTGTTTTGCTGGCAGCCCTTGCTATGCCGGCGGTCAGTCAGTCCGGCCAGGACCTGTCGATTCAGAACATCTCTGCCCAGAACCTCTCTCCTCAGAATCAGTCTGCTGCGAGCCAGTCTGATCGGACCTGGTCCGCCCAGTACTTCTCCGACCAGGCAGACAGCTATTTCTTCTCCGGGGACTATGATAATGCCGTTAAGAGCTATGACAGGGCTCTGCAATTGGCTCCGAACAGCACTGTGCTCTGGAATAACCGGGGAAAAGCCCTTGCTATCCAGGGAAAGTTCGATGATGCCATATCCAGCTTTGATAAGTCTCTGTCCATTGACTCAAACGACCTCGAAGCCCTTAATTTGAAGGCAACCGCCCTCTCCCAGGGCAAGAGCGATTTCGACGGGGCAATCGCCATATTCGATCAGGTCCTGCAGGCCAATGCATCATACTTCGATGCCTGGATTGGAAAGGGAATGGCGCTGGCCAATCAGGGAAATCTGTACACCTCTTTAGCCTGCTTCAATAAGGCCACTGAGATAAAGCCTGAGGATCCCACAGGATGGAATAACAAGGGAGTGGTCCTGAGGGAGATGGGACGGTATCAGGATGCATTGAATTGCTTCAACCAGGCAATCGCCCTTGATATGAACTATGATACCGCCCGCCAAAACCGGGAGTACACATTGCAGGATATCGATGAGGCGACAGGGAGCACCTCCAGCAGCTACAGCAGCCCAAGCCAGAGCACCACGAATATGCTCTGAGCATCATCTTAAAATAAAAGTACGTCAATCATCGAATACGATGCAGATGAGACGGAGCTGGGAGAGGGATTTCCAGTCTAATCTCCTAGCGCATGCTGGCAGTCAAGAACTATGAGGCGGGGGCCACTTTCACGGAGGAGTACACCGATTTGGAGCATCTGGAGAGGCAGACATCTGTCTTTACCAGGGGTGCAGGGGGCTCAGCGTCTTCTCCGCCCGGTGCCTCATCTTCCTCCAGCTCAGCCGGTCATCCGTCAGGCGGAGGCATCGAGGCCAGCATCAACTCCAATGTGATAGGAGAGGCTCACATCTCCTGGCAGTCATATGATCCAGGCACAACGGTTCATGGCCGCCACCCTCTCATTGGCAGAAGCGTGGAGGACCTCACCGGGGTCTTTTCCATTGAAAAATTCATAGAGCTCTGGTCGAAGTGCAGCCCCGGAGAGATAAGCGTGGACTGGCTCCCATGCTCGTGATCTGATCAAATAAACTTCAGAAAGAAAGTTATTAATATCCTCAGGACAGACAGCCTCTCCATCATAGGGGAGGTTTCGGCTGTGGAGGTAGTGATCAAGAGGTCGGCGCGGCGAAAGAAGACCATACAGGCCAGGATGGTGGGTGGGCGGATGGAGGTGCTGGCTCCGGCACGCATCTCCGATGCCGCCCTGCAGGGGCATATCGAAAAGCTGCGCGCCCGGCTGGAGAGGCGGGTGTACGCCAAGGACGACGCCCATCTGCAGGAGAGGGCGGGCCTCTTAAACCGCCGCTACTTTCAGGGCAGCCTCACCTGGAGCAGCATCAGGTATTCGGCCAATCAGGAGCGGAGGCGGGGATCCTGCAACTGCCTGACCCGGAGCATTCTCATCAGCAGCAAGCTGGCCGGCCTTCCCCAGTGGGTTGAGGATTATGTGATTGTGCACGAGCTGGCCCACCTGCTGGAGGCCAATCACGGCAAGAGGTTCAAGGCCCTGGTGCGAAGGTACCCTCTGGCGGAGAGGGCCATCGGCTATCTCATGGCTGTGGAGAGCCGTCCAGCGACCTGAAGATCATGGAACCGGCATTGCCGCCGCCGGCACCATCCGGATTGATTCTGCCGGGCAAAATCGACGAAGGATTTACTATAAAAACATCAAGATGAATGCAGCACCGTCCGCAGCTCAGGCAGAGCATGGCCCTACTCTGTCTGGATGGGCTAATTAGATTGTGGTTGCTGTGTTATGATCTTTATTGTAGTACTGCTCTCTTTTAAGGCATCTCTCTTTCAAAGCGTTCAATCTTCTCTTTATATTTCTGCTGCACGGACATCAAAGCCATATCCACGAAATTGGCGTCCTTGACCGCCAGCTCAAAGTCCATGAGAGCTTCGTGATATGCTTTCAGATATACATACATCATCATCATATACATATTCTGTGAGTGCTTCAATTCCATGATTTGCGTCCACCCATTGTTTTGTCTGGCCCAATGCCCTTCCTGGAATTATATAAAGATTATTGAGCCATATTCATAAAAATTATGAAAATTAAAATTTTTATATTTAAACAATTGCAATCGGTAATAGTAATAGATTTAAGATAAGCAGGCCAATTAATTGCCGAGGAGGAAATGAGCCATGAAGAGAGTTCTTGTGCCCCTGGCGGAGGGCTTTGAAGAGATTGAGGCGGTCAATGTCATCGATATTTTGCGCAGGGCAGGGATCGATGTGGTCACTGCCGGCCTTAAAGATGGCCTGGCGACAGGCTCTCATAAAATTGCGGTGCTGCCGGATACAGGCCTCAACAAAATTGACTTCAGGGACTTTGATGGACTGGTCCTGCCCGGTGGAGCACCGGGCTTTGTCAACCTGGGAAATGACGAGAGAATTCTGAACATGGCACGGGAGATGGACCGGGCGGGAAAGGTCGTCGCGGCGATATGCGCAGCCCCATCGGTGCTGATCAAGGCCGGGGTGCTGCAAGGGCGGCGGGCTACAGTCAGCCCATCAGGAAAAGCCCAGGTGCAGGCATGCGCTGACTTCTCCGAGGAGAGGGTGGTGGTGGATAAAAACCTGGTCACATCCCGCGCTCCCGGCACTGCCCTGGAGTTCGCCCTCAAGCTGGTGGAGGTGCTGGCCGGTAGGGAGAAGATGGAGGAGATCCGGGTCCAGACTCTGGCGGCCTGCTGAAGCCTGAGCCCTTGCCGATCAAGCCTATTTGCTTTGGGATTTGAATGACCGACTATTCACCCGACAGGAGTATGTTGGTAGCAGCACAGTTTTTGTCCAGCATTGCCCTCCGGTTGATCAGGACAATGACGATAGCAATGGCCGCAAATGCAAACGTATCCCAGGGCTGGGCATCAGGCCATGCGGGACCGTTCATCTGGAAATGGTAAAGAGCCGCAATGAGGATGCTGCCCTGCGCTGCGTTGAACATGGGGGTTAGAATGACGGTGATCGCCACGACGCCGATGAAATACGGACCGAATGGCCAGGCGCTCTGGGGGCTCCCGCTCAAAAAGAAGGCTGGGAGATGCCAGATGCCCCATATTCCGCCCAGTATCAGACTTGATGCAAGCGGCGAGAAACGGAGCTGCAAAAGAGGCAAGGCTACTCCACGCCAGCCCAACTCCTCAACCGGCCCTATGGCCAGCCCAACGGTCAGGGCAGCAAGTACTTCGTACCAGGGGCTGAACGGGAATGGATCTGTCAATGTGCCCTTGATAGCCGCACCGAGATAGAAGACGGCGGGTATGCCGAAGATCAGGAAGGCCCACCATGAAAGTGGCATCCTCCACAATTTTAGGCGCAGGAAGAAGCTGCCCAATCCTTTGGTGCCGTAATGCCGCCAGACCAGGAAGATGCCGGCAATGGCCGGTGAGTAAACTGCAAGGACGAATAAAGGATTTGTGTAGCCCATCGGGCCAAAGATAGCCTCAGTCTGACTTGGAAAAATGATCAAGAGGGCAACGATCCCCCACCCCAATCCGAAAGCGATAGCTAAGAATGGGATCAGTGTTCGGTTGTCCATGCGGCGCCGGGGAGCCTCAGTTACTGCCATCAATTGTCACCTTAATTTGCGGAAATCAATTATTATTTTTTTTACGGTCTTTCCGATATTTATGATGTTTGATTACCTACGGACTGGATTTGATCTCAGGATCTGTGCGTCAATAACTCAAAGCGCGAAAAGTGGGTAGAATCAAACCAGAACGGATTCCTCTCTAGCAGCTTGAGGCACTTGCGACAGGCAGCTTTCTCCCATGTTGCGCTCTATGGCGGCGCCCAGCTCCTCGACCTTCACCGGCTTATTGAGAAAATCGTCTGCTCCGGCATCGAAACAAATGTCGCGACAGATATCGCCTTCAAATGAGGTTACCACGATTATCTTGGGGCCCTGAGGCCAGAGCTTGCGTATGATCCTGGTGGCCTCGATTCCATCCATCTCCGGCATCTGGATGTCCATGAGCACCAGGTCGTAGGGGTGCTCCTCCAGAGCCACCAGCACCTCCAGTCCGTTTTTAGCTGTATCCGCCTGCAGCCCGAGCTTGCTGAGCACAACCAGGGCTATCTTCTGGTTTACGGGGTTGTCCTCGGCGAGGAGGATACGCAGATCAGATCCGGCCAGCATAGTATTCCAGGCCAGGGTTATACCTTTTCGTATAAGAATTTTTCTTTAGTAATTAATTTTTGGAAAGTCCTTTCATATTGTTTAAGTGATCTTAGAAATCCTATTTACAAAGATTTATAATTCGCTCTTGAGGCGCATATATTCATAACTAAAATTTAATAATTATATTGCTTCCTGAGAAACCTTCCTGCGGGAGTATGCCCGACTGGTTTGTCAGGGCCGGTTATGCCCATTTTATCCATTAATTTTCTATACTTGTGCTGAAGAGAAAGCTCTAATATTTGATGAATTGATTGAGGAGGAGATGAAGTGAAAGCAGGCCTGATTTTGCTCCTGGTTTTTTGCCAGTTGACTGCCCTGACCCCGCCGTCGTCCGCAGGGCAGGAGGCGCTGACAATAGGAAAATATGATATATCGTTCTACCTGAACTCAACCGAACCTTATTCTATCGATGCCGGTGAAGAGAACGGGGATTATCTGGCAGTCATTAACGGCTCCAGGCATAAGGCTGTGGTCTACTTTGAAGAGGCTGATTGCATAGGACTCAAAGACGCCGCGGCAATCGTGGATGAGCTCCTGGCCGAGGCTGAAGCCGGCCAGCCGGAGCACTACCAGAGGTTCATCGACGGCCACAGGGCGATTTTAGGAGTGGGCAGCATATCCGGGCAGGCGGATGGGGGACTGCTCTACACCGCTGCCTATCCCATGTACTTTGGAGCCGAGGCTACTGGCATCTATGTCCTGGTCGGCTCGAACTTCACCTGGGAGGCCACCAGGCCGCTGCTGGACAGCCTGAAGGTAGATTTGAACCGATCTGGCGGATGCGAGGCCCGGGTCATGCCCACCATGCCCTGTCAGATGGCGGCCCCCGGCAGCAGGCCCGGCCAGACGGCGCCGGGAGTGCAGTCCCCGGATTATGGCCTGCCCCTGGATACTGAGAGAGACGAGAACGCAGCAGAGGTATCGGTGTTCTTCGATGTAACCGATTTCTACGGGGACGAATAGAGGCAAAGCTCTTTCAGGCATTAGAGCAGCATCTACACTCGCATGTCCGGAGATGACTTCTTTAATGCCCCCGCCTTTCAGGCTCTGACCATAGGCCTGCCCTTCTGCATTTTCAAGCTGCTCTTCGGGCGGATGGCCCTGATGGCCTCAGGAGAGGAGGCCGCGGCGCTCTCTCTGCTGTTCTGGTATCTTGGCTGGCTGGTGGTCATCTGGGCCTCAGCCGATCTGCTCATGAACTTTGGCCGGATCTACTTTCAGATTGCCGGCAAGCCCTCTCCCATCGAGTACTGCACCATTGCTCAGGCAGGAAGGCTCTTTAACAGGCCCCGGCTCTTTCTGGCAGTGGATACGCTGGTCTCATTCTCAGTCATATGTTTCGCCCTGTGGTCCGGCTGGATTGTGCGGCTGACGGTTATCGAGTCCTACCTCTGGTACTCTGCAACCACATTGAACCTCATCAGCATCTCCCTGGTCAACATCTGGATTGAGATGAGAAAGGGAAGAGAATAGCGAATCCTGAGAATTGCAGCGAGGCAGCGCAAGGCATTAATGGCCGCTGCTCCTATCAACTCCCCGGAGGCGGTGCAATTGCAGACCATCAGACTTCTCTCCTGGAATGTCAACGGCCTTCGGGCCATCTACAAGAAGGGCTTTTTGGAGTGGCTGAAGAGGGACGGACCGGATATCCTGGCATTGCAGGAGACCAAAGTGGCTGCCGACCAGGTCCCTGCCGAACTGAACAATGCCGCCGGCTATCAGACCTACTTCGGCTCCGGACAGAGAAAGGGCAGGGACGGTGTGGCCCTCTTTTGCAGTTCGCAGGGGAGGCAGGCTAGGCCCGCGCCGCTGAGCATAAAATACAGCCTGGGAATCGATGGGCTTGATGATGAAAACAGGGCCATAGTGGCTGATTTTGGGGACTTTCTGCTCTTCAACGTCTATTTTCCCAACGGCAAGGCATCCAGGGAGCGGCTCGCTTATAAGCTGCGATTCTACGATCTCTTTCTGGATCACATCAGCCGGCTGCAGTCGGGAGGACGGAGCATTGTGGTCTGCGGGGATGTGAACACCGCCCACAGGGAGATTGACCTGGCCCGGCCAAAGGCCAACGAGAAGATATCTGGATTTCTCCCTGAGGAGAGGGCCTGGATGGACCGGCTGGTGGAGAGGGGCTTTGTGGACACCTTCCGCATCTTTCATCCGGAGGGGGGCAATTACTCCTGGTGGGATTTGAAGACGAAGGCCCGCGAGCGCAATGTGGGCTGGAGGATCGACTACTTCTTTGTGAGCCGTGACCTTGCGGACCGCGTCAAATCGGCCTTCATACTCAAGGACGTCACCGGCGCCGACCACTGTCCGGTGGGAATGGAACTGGAGTGGGAGAGCAGGAAAAAGGTTTTATCGGCGGGAGAGAAGATTCAGAAACTATTGCGAAAGGAGGATAAAGAGATTTGAGACTGGCCTGGCCGCCTCCTTGGCACCTGACGGCATCAGCACTTTTATGCGGGGCAGCCATAGCTATGGCTAACATCTCTCCTCCCGCCTGGCAGCAGGCGGCAGCAGCCCTGGCAGCGGTGCTCGCAGCCCTGGTCTCCGGCCACATCGCCGTCCTCTGCGCCTTCCCGGGAGCCTTTAGCCTGAGCATGAAGTGGCGGGCTGCTCTCATCATCATCTCTTCGGCTCTGCTGGCCGGCCTTCTCAGCGCCGTGCTGAGCGTCACGCCCAGAGGGCTGGAGGCATCATCTCTGGCCACAATTCTGTCTCTTCTCACATTTTTATTGATATCCATAGCCTATGTCCGCTGGTCTGGTCAGCCCCGCAAGCGCAGGTTCCTCTTCCTGCCCAGAAAGGGGATGCGGACCGCAGGGGCCTGGCCGGCATTAAAGCCTGCCAGCCCCTCCGCCAGGAAGGCAGTTTTATCAGTGGCAGTTCTGGCAGGATTTTTCGCCATTGTCTTGGCCTTCTCCTCAGGGCTGCTCCAGATCCCTGGCATTGGCGGGACCGGCCAGGACGGCGGTGCAGAGGGCGGCCTGCAGGGGACGGAGATAGCATCCGGGTCAGAGCCGGCGGAAGAGAGCAGCCCCGCCGGCGGCGGGACCACCGAAACAGCCTCTGGGGCGGGAGAGGCAGACAGCAGCACCTTTCAAGGTAGCCTGACCGGCAGCACTCTTTCCGGCGGCAGCTCCGCCTCATCAGGGAGCGGCTCCTCTGTGGGTGCTTCCTCCTCCACGGCAAGTGCCGCCAGCGCCTCCTCACCGTCAACCTCATCGAGCACCGGTTCTGCTGGCAGCTCTCAGAAGACTGAAAAGCCTGCCTCATCCAGCGCCCCAACGTCTTCCTCCGTCTCATCTTCGGGCGCCCAATCTTCAGCCGCCAAACCCGCGAAGACTGAGACGGCATCAGCATCAAAGAATCAATCCCAGGAGCAGGATAAGGCTTCCGGCACCAATCTCTCAGTCAGTGGCACCAATCTCTCCGCCAATAAATCTCAAACGGCGCCAGATCTCTCCACAGCGGATAAAACTGCATCTCCTGCGCCTGCGGCTGAGATCAGCAGCTCTTCGAAGAGCAATGATTCGGCAATCAGCAGCTTCGCGTCCGTCGGGACTGTCACAGTCAATCCGAAGAGCACCAGCTCAAACGGCAACCAGCCACCGCTCGTCAGGTCCCTGACTGCCGACAAGCCAAGCCCCCAGGTGGAGGGTGTGCCCGTATTCTGGCGCGTCGAGTCTGAAGACGAGGAGGAAGACAGGACTGTCTATCAATTTCTGGTAAACGGCAAGGCGGCCAGCAAATGGTCCAAGTCCACCAGTTGGAGCTGGTCGACCGCGGGCCTTGCTGCCGGAGACTACCTGATCACCGTTTGGGCCAGAGACGAAAAGCATGCTGCTGAGGACTCATTCGACAGCATGATCAACGCCAGCTTCACAATTTCCGCAGGCAACCAGCCGCCTGAGGTGCTGGAGCTGAAGGCCGACAGGTCCAGCCCCCAAAGCACCGGCAGCAAGATAACCTGGGCGGCTCTGGCATCCGATCCGGATGGAGACGCCATCTCCTATAAATTCCTTAAAAACGGGGAGGATGTTACCGACTGGTCCATGTCGGAGTTCTGGACATGGGATACCACATCTGAAAAGAAAGGTGAGTATGCCATCTCCGTGCAGGTGAGGGACGGCAAGCACAGCACCGGCAAAAGCTGGGATGCATCCCTGGAGAGCAAATTCACACTGACCGTCACCAACCAGCCGCCCGTCATCTCCGCGCTGAATGCCGAGCCTTCCGGGCCTTATGAATCCGGAGACGTCATAACCTGGAGCTGTGTTGCTGCCGATGCAGAGGGAGACAAGTTGCTCTACAAGTTCCTGGCAAACGGCCGGGTGGCTCAGGACTGGTCTTCCTCTGCTGCCTGGTCCTGGGATACCTCCAGCCTTCCCGCAGGAGAGTACAGGATACAGGCTCTGGCCAGAGATGGAAAGCATGCCGGACAGGACTCATCCGACAGCTCGAAGGAGGCATCAGTCTCACTATCCCGCTCCACCTCCGGCTCGAAGAACAGTACCGGATCAGGCTCTGCTCCTGCTGCAATCTCGCCATCCAATATAGCTCCCGTCCCTGTCAGCCTGAAGCCGGACAGGGCCAGCCCTCAGGTGCAGGGGGAGACGGTCGTCTGGACGGCAGAGGCAGAGGATAGCGACTCGGACGGGATACTCTACAAATTCCAGCTCAATGGCCGGGACATGACCCGCTGGTCCGGATCGCCATCCTGGAAGTGGTCGACAGCGGGTCTGGCAGACGGGGAGTACCGGGTGCGGGTGCTGATCCGGGACGGCAATCACGCACCAGAGAGTTCATATGACGGCTCCCTTGACTCCACCTTTACCCTCATTTCAGAGATCGACCAGCAGATCGAGGAGCTGATGAAAAAGAGGTCTGGAAAGAGTCAGGTGATATCCGGCTGATAGATCATCATTTTTACATACTCGACCAGTATGGGAATCTCCCGGGCCTCCACAGGCTTCCAGTCTTCATCGACCAGCGGCTCCCAGTCTCCTCCCTTCCTGGACCAGTAGAGGATCTCATCCATGCTGCAGTGCCCGGATGTCAATCCGTCTGATTTGTTCTCAAAGAAGCCGAAGAACTTGCGGCTTATGGGCCCGTACTCGGCCAGGTACCAGTGCATGTTTTTTTTGTTGTAAAGGTGCAGATAGATCCACTCTGCACCCATAATGGAGTGCTCATATGTCAGGCCCGGCAGCCTGGCCAGGTCGCCGGATTTTAAATCTGTGAATTTTATGCTCAATTGCATTGCCTCGCTATCTGATTGATCCTAATTTAGGCAGGCTGCTAATAAGGATTTCCTGTTTGTCGGGGAAAAGGATAAAAATTATACGACCCATAAGGCCCGAAAGCAAATCCAATCCATGAAGATAATTCAGATTTCGCCCTACTTCCCGCCTCATGTAGGTGGAGTGGAGTATCATGTCAAAGAGCTTGCGGAAGGCCTGGGCCGGCGCGGGCATCTGGTCAGCGTCGCCTCCTCCTGTGGCAAGGAGAGCTGCAATTTCGGCTTCGTCAAAGTGCCAAGCGTAGACCTCTTTTATACGCCGGTGCCATTGAGGATTCCCAGGCTGCAGGCGGACATATATCACAGCCACATTCCCAGCCCCCTCTTCGCCTATCTGCTCCGGGGAGCGCGCCCTCATGTCGTAACATATCACAATGATGTGGTAATTCCGGGGAGCGTTAACGGCTTTGCTGTGCCGGGCATGCTGTCCGGCTCTCTGGAAAGAATCAGCTCTAAAATGGTAGAGCCGGTACTGGAAGGGGCGCAGGCCATAATTGCCACCACAAAAAGCTATGCTCAGACGTCTCCTTATCTCAGGCCGCACCTGGACAGGGTGAAGATAGTTCCCAATGCCGTAAACGTCTCCATCTACCCGCAGGTGGAAGAGAAGAAAAATTATGTCCTCTATGCAGGAAGGATGCTCAACTACAAGGGTGTTGAGGACCTTCTCTACGCCATGAGAGATGTGCAGCAGAGCGCTCCGGACCTGGAGCTGATTTTAGTGGGGGAGGGCTGCGACAGGCCTCAACTGGAGCAGACTGCTGCATCGGTTGGAGTTCATGCCAGGTTCACCGGCCGGCTGGAGCGAAGCATGTTTATAGATACAATCTCCCGTGCACAGGTACTGGTGCTGCCCAGCCGTAGCCGCCTGGAGGCATTCGGCATAGTGCTGCTGGAGGCAATGGCCTGCCATACTCCGGTCCTGGCCTTCGATACCCCCGGAGTGAACGAGGTGGCCAGATGCGGAGGGATGGTCTTCTCCAGCCGGGAGGAGCTCACGGACAGGATACTTGATCTGCACGAAAACGAGCTTCTCAGGATGCATCTGGGAGAGAGAGGAAGGCGGGCGGTGGAGGAGAAGTACTCCTGGGACTGTGCCCTTGATAAGATGGAGGCCGTATATCGCGATGCCGCCCAAGGAAGCTGAATCAATATAGCCTATAGCTAAAACGAGTCGGCCAATATCCAAAACGAGTCAAAAGGTCTGAATTGAGGATCGGTAATTTGAGCTTCAATCTTAGGGATGAGAGAGTTAGGGCGGCGCTTGTGGCTGTATTGATGAGCCTGGCTTCAGTAATGTTCATATTGATGTATTACGAATCGGACCTGAGCTGGGAGACTCTATCACGGGTGCAGGCAAAATTCCTGGTGCTGGGGCTGGTTTTGCATATGTTCTCCTGGATATTTTACGCCGTGCGGCTCAAGAGGCTCACCTCTCTGGCCGGGCATGAGATCAGCTTCAAGCTGTCGCTCATCTCCACACTGGCCTCCAACTTTCTCGCGGCCCTCACTCCGTCTTCGGCGGGAGGAGAGCCCCTGCGGATCAAGATACTGGCCGATGACGGCATGAGCTACGGCAGCGCCACAGCCGTTGCCGTGGGGGAGAGGCTCTTGGACAGCATATTTTTTGTGGCGGCGCTGGCCTTTCTCCTGGTCTTCTCCAACTTTCTGACCGGATTTGGGCTGAAGATCGGAGTCTTCTTCTTCGTGCTGCTCATTCTGCTCTTCGGATTTCTCTGGCAGCTCGTCAGCCGTCCGGACAGGATCGCCTCATTCATGGACTGGCTGAAGAGGAAGACCGGCAACAGGCCTATAGTCTTCTCCCTGGAGAAGGAGATCTGCCTCTTTCGCCAGGCGGGAATTCACCTGGCCAGGGAGACAGCGCGCTGCACGCCTCTGATGGCTCTTCTCACCACACTCATCTGGATATGCGACTTTCTGGTTCCTTCGGCTCTGCTCATGGGAATGGGAGCGGATCCCAATTTCCTGCACTCGGTCACCGCCCAGACCATACTGGCCATCATTGCCATCCTGCCCCTGACTCCCGGCGGGAGCGGTGTGGCAGAGCTGTCCATGAGCATTCTCTATTCCAAGTTCGTGCCGCCCGTACTGTTGGGGCCGCTGGTGATATTGTGGCGCGCTGCCACCTATTTCTCAAATATCATTGTCGGAGCGGCCTTTGCCGGGGCATCCCTGAACGGAATGGTGAAGAAGGATAAGTCAAAGATTTAAATTTTAGTCAGTAGTTACGAGGAGCATCAAGAGCACACCCATTCTGACCAGCACGCTGATGCTTGTCGATATCAATACCAGGGAGAGGCCGAGCTTCATGCCGAAGACAGAGGTATAATTGGGCATGAGGGAGCGCAGGGAGTAGAAGGGGAGCATGAACATGCTGCCCAGCATCAGGACGATGAGGGCTTTCATCTCTGATATGCCTCCGGTTTGGATGAGCGGCCCCAGGAGGGTGATGCCTGCTTTGGGGCTGGCCACATAGACGGTGAGGGGGATTATCGTCTCAGGTGGCACTCTGAAGAATTCGGCCAGAGGCAGGACGTTGTAAGAGTCCAGGATTCCCTGCCCGCTCAGGTAGAGCACCAGGAAGGTCATGATGAAGTAAAGCCCGGCGATTCTCAGGAATATGCGTCTCTGGCCGCGCAGGGATTTTGACGCCGCATCCTTCAGGCGCTCAGCCGAGATTCCGGTATTTCCGGGATGGGGGATCGCGCCGGGGGAGAGAGGGGGGAGAGGGGAGGGCAGGCCGCGGGCATCATCCTTATTCAGGGCGGGCAGGTAGGCCCGGCCCAGAACCAGCACCAACATCAGCTTTATGGCTCCTGTGGCTATGGAGATCAGGGCATAAAGGCCGCCCACGAAGAGCCCAAGAACCGGTATGACGAAGGCCAGTTGGTATGTGAACAGCTCCCGGAAGTAGACGGGGACGCTGTTCATCATGGCGCTGAGCATGGCCTGGCGGTATGTCAGTTGCCCCTCGGTCTGCAGCCTTGAGATCATGGTATTGGCGGCCAGGGCAGAGCCCAGGCTGATGACGAATGTGGACGCGGAGACGGGAGGAAGGTGAGATATGCAGACCAGCGGCCGGGCCAGGTGGGAGATGCGCTGAAAGGCGCCCAGCTCCAGAAGCAGGCCGGTTAAAAAAAGCATGATAAAGACGGTTATCATGGTGTCGAAGGTAATGGTCACCGTTTGCAGGAGGAGGTCGAATATCATCATCGTCAATAAGAGCTATCTTTCCAATGCCGCGTTTAATAGCTTTCGGTGAGCATTATGACATCATTTTTTCATACTACATAATGATTTCATATTATCAATTATAATCTCATGCACGAGGTGCGCGCAGGGGAGCACAGGGGACACAGAGGACACACAGAGGAGCCATAGAGGTTCAGGCTCTTGCCAGCATAGATAATGGAAGAGCCAGAAGTTTTAATCCCCAGGAGGCAATTGTCTTGCCATGAGATCCTTCTCTCCCCTGACTGCTCTGCGGGCGTTGTGGCAGATGAGAGTTCGGGGCAGGCCTTTTGTGCTCTCCCATGCCCTCAGTGCCCGCTGCAACCTGCGCTGCGGCTTCTGCGATTACTGGAGGCATCCGGGCAGGGAGATGAGCGCTCAGGAGGTCTTTGCCATGCTGGATGAGGCACAGAGGTTCGGCATAGCCGTCTACAATGCCTGGACGGTTGAGCCGCTGCTCAGAGAGAACCTGCCGCAGGTGCTGCATCACGCCAAAGATCTGGGAATGACCACGTCTATGATCACCAACGGGCTGCTGCTCAAAAAGAGGGCTGGAGAGCTTTCGGATCTCGATATGCTCTCAGTCTCTGTGGACGGCATCAAGAGCTATCCGGGGCTGCGGGGGGTGGCACTGGAGGGGATACTGGAGGGCATCCGGGCGGCACAGCAGGCAGGCCACGAGATCCTCATGAACTGCGTCATATCGGCTGCCAATTTCAGGGAGCTGGAGGACCTGGTGCGCCTGGCGGAGTCTATGGGCTGCTGGATCTCCTTTGAGCCCATAAATCTGCTGAGCGCAGGTGAGGGTGGGCAGAGAGATGGGGAGTGCAGCTCTCTGGCCATAAAAGATGGCGACTATCCTGCCTATGAAAGGGCGATTGAGCGGCTGATTGAGCTGAAGAGATCTGGAAGCCCCATCATCAACTCCGAGACCTATTTGGGGATGGTTGGGAGGAGGGAGCCGAACTTCCGGTGCCACGCGGCAGATATCATACTGCACGTGGCGGCAGACGGTAGCATTGAAGGCTGCCGGATGCACAGGGAGCAACTGGGCAGCGTCTCTCAGGGGATAGAGCGGGTCTGGGAGCAGTCACGGCAGAGGCGGAGGGAGATGATGGAAGAGTGCCAAGGCTGCCTGTTCTTCGGGTATGTGGAAAACAGCCTTCTGTACGATTTTATGCCGGAGGTTATGAGGCACTATGAGTGGATGTAGATGTGATGCCCAGGCGGGGCGGGCACCAATACTCGGGAAATTCGCCCAGATCATCGATCGCATCAGGCTGCTTCCTCTACCCTGAGATCAACCTCGGCGGCAGCAATGGGTCTTGCCAGAAGCCTTCCCGAAAGTCCTGTCACATCTACTACCTGGCCCACTTGCGGGAGAAGGTTAAGGGGAGAAGATTGAATAGCAAGAAGTTGGATATGCCAGTGCATATGATTTCCAGCCCGGAGATTGGCCCATTAATCGAAATCAAAATCCATTCACAGCAAGAATGGAGATATGCTTTTGAAAAAATAAAAACATATGGAATATGCGGCCTGACACTGGGCACTGCCGAGATAGGCTCTTTAGTGCATACAATCGATATAATTTCAATTGCCCTTCCCGATAAAACTGTTTACATTTCCGACTGCTCAAAGCTGGTGCAAAGGGATGTCAAAGGAATTGCCGGGCTCCTGGCCTGGCTTCTTGAGCAGTGGAGCATCAAGAAGGTCATCTACAATGCCAGGCCGGCACTTGCCACCATCAGAGAAGAAACAGGCAGGAAGATTGATGCCCGCAATGTCTTCGACCTGATGCTCGCCTCGCAGATCTGCTGGTCCGGCTACTACTACCTCACGCCCTCCGGCTCGGCTTCCAATCCCTGGAGGAGGAATGTGCCTGACCACTGCCTGGCCAGCCTGGCGGAGAGGCATTTGGGCATCATCCTGAATGGGCAAGACGGTTGTGAAGGGGATGAGCGTGGGAATGGCCGTGGGGATGGTACAGGCGACGCTCTAAAGCAGTCAGCCGTTCTGCTGCCGCTGCATGGCATCCTGGCGGAGCTTCTCGCCAGAAACGGGCTGCAGAGGATTGCCGAACTGGAGTTCAAGGCGGCGTCCTGCCTGGCGGAGATGCAGATCTCGGGAATTCACCTGGACTCCGACCAAGCCAGGGCTTTTGTCAGCCGGGAGGAGGGTGAGATCTGCAACCTGGTATGGACCATGCAGGATGAGGCGAGGAAGAAGGGCTTTGTCACAGTCTCACATGACGGCAAGAGGCTGTGCTGCTATTTAAATCCCGATCGGACGGAAGATGTCATGGCCTATCTGCGAAAGCGAGGCTATCCTGTGAGCAGCACCAAGGCGGAGGTACTGAAAGGCCTGGCCGCGACAGGCTGCGCCTTCGCTGAGGCGCTGCTGCACTACAGGCGCGTCTCTCACCAGATTGCCTTCCTGAACAGGTGGCTGGAGAGAGTCTCGCTCGTAGACAGCCGGGTTCATCCCCAATACTTCCAGATTCAGTCCGCCACAGGCAGGATCAGTTCAAGAAAGCCCAACGCCCAGCAGATTCCCAGCGCCGGGGAGGATGCACCGGCGATAAGAAGGCTTTTTGCCCCGGCGACGGGAAAGAAGTTCGTCAAGGCGGACTTCTCGACAATTGAGCTGCGCATCATGGCCAGGCTCTCCGGGGACAGGGCTATGCAGGAGGCTTTCAAGGGAGGAGTTGACCTGCACCGGCTCACCGCTTCACAGATGGCAGGCGTGCCTGTCGAGCAGGTGACTGATGTCCAGAGAAAGGCCGGCAAGATCATGAACTTCCTGCTCATCTACGGGGGATCGGCCAGGACTCTGCAGAGCCGGATTCTCTCAGATTACGGCATCTTTATGCCATCGGACGAGGCAGAGCGGGCAATGGAGAGGTTCTTCCTATGCTACCAGGGAGTGCGAGAGTGGCAGGAGAGGCAGCTCTCCGAGATGAGCTTTACAGTGCAGCACCACTTCCACAACTGCATTCAGGGATTCTTCGCGCTCCCACTAACCGCCACCACCACCCTTTTGGGCCGGAGGCGGATCTGGCCGCGCTTCGGGGCAGGCATCAGGGCCTCCAAGTTCCAGATGTACAACACGCCATGCCAGGGAACCGGGGCGGACCTGATCAAGCTGGTGATGTGCGAGGTCTACGATAAGATCTCAAGCCAGGAGGCCAGGATCATCAACTCCATTCATGACGAGATACTCCTGGAGGTACCGGAGGAGAGAGCTGCCGAGTATGCCAGGATGCTGAAGGAGATCATGGAGAGGGTTGGCTCGGAGCTGCTGGCTCCAGTGCCGGTGAAGGCTGAGGTCAAGGTTTTAGACACTCTGGCGGAGTGATGTGCGGAGCGGGGAAGAGAATTGTGGTGTGTGGAGGGATGCGATAGGATCTCCATGGATCATGTAGGAGAGCGGCTAACAGTCCTTGAATCAGGTATCGTTGAAGCAGATGTAAATATATCAGCTCATTTTTAATTAGTCTATAAAGATTAAATAAATTAAATTTAAATCATTCATCAGAAACTTTTATAAGTACCTAGCAGTATAACATCAAATACTATGGGACGCAAAAGATTCAAGGACCAAATCTTATGCAAAATTTTGCATGTGTGCGGGGGGGGCAAATAAAACACAAATTGTGTACTCCTGCAACCTAAATTTTCATACTGTAAAGACATACTTGGATTTGCTCATCAGGAATGGGCTGGCAGAGATCGTCGAAGGTGAAACGCTCAAGTACAGAACTACTCAGAAAGGTGCGGAAGCTTTGCGGCATTTCCAGGAGATTGAGAGGCTGATCCCAGAGATGGAGCTGCAGGAAGTTCCTGCATGATTTCAAAGTGGAGATTGGCATTAGATCTATTTTTTTGCTAATAGTAATAATAAATTTTGTCAGAAATATAAAATTTGAATTGGATGTCATGACGGTGGCCACGTCTCTTCAGACATGGAAATGCTGGGAGGGGTCGAAATTGTCGCAAGAGTTATCCCCGAGTTTCAATTAAGCCAAATCTTTTCAGACGTGGAAATGACGAAGGGCTTGTGCTGGTCCGGACCGATTCCTCAATGGTGTTTCAATTGGGCCACGTCTTTTCAGACATGGAAATC
>CAYQKI010000038.1:0-17654 GCA_964418105.1 uncultured Methanotrichaceae archaeon
GGAATTGGCTGAGTCGCCAAGACCAATGTCAGACACGAAAAAACTCGCGTCTCCACGTTTGTTATACCTATGCTTTCTATATCGCAGCCTGGAACTCGGCCCTTCATCAGATCGGGGTCGTAGCCTTGGGGTTGCGACGCCTCATCGGCCCGATTCTGTACGCATTACTCCTATTTAAGGTTTGCCTCTCAGCAAACCCCGGATCAGCTCCAGAGATCGGCTTGATGTGGAAGGTTTCCGTGGTATTTATATCTTTCGGCCCATCCAGCCAATTCCTGAATTAATTTTTTAGGGAATTCGCGGAATGCTCCGAAAACAGGAAACTTTTCCGGCAGCCGTTGTGGTCAAGATTCCTATTTAAAGGTTTCGCCTTGCAAAGCCCCTGGACCTCGATCCGGTATCAAGCCTGACCGGGCAGATTGGCGTTGCAGATGAAATGCCTCTTGATCCCACCGCATCGGCCTTACCTGCAATGGACAGGGCGTATTTAAAGTTGGCGACCTATTCGGTCCGCTTGAGAATGATGAGGGTGACATCAGAGCTCGCAGGCAAAGCCCCGCTGTAGTCGAGAAAATCGATCTCAGCAGACGATAGAATCTCGTATGCGGGCTTGTCTCTATTCTTGATGACCAGGTTAATGAGCCGCTCTATGCCATACTGCTCCTCGCGGGCATTTTTTGCCTCCACTACGCCGTTGGAGTACATGACCATGACATCCCCCGGTTGAATGGGTATGGCCGTCGCATCAAGATCCATCCTATCCAGCATTCCCAAAGCTATGCCTCCGCCGCCCAGAGTATCAACCATACCGCCTGCATCGACTATGAAGGGCGGATTAAAACCGGCATTCACATATTCCAGGCTGTGATTTAGCGGATCTAACAGGGCATAAAAGCAGGCCAGATTGGTGCCGTGACCATGCCGGCTGATCTGCGAATTGAGGTCGGCAATGGCCCTGGCCGGATCCAGCTTATCAGGCGAGGCGACAATAAGCGTTCGCGACATGACTGCCAGGATCGCGGCCTGCACTCCGTCTCCGCCCACACCCGCCAGCGCAAAGGCAATCCGTCCGTCGACATGGGAGATGTCATACAGGTCAAATGTGCTCCTGTCAGATGGCCGGTAGAGGACGCGAATATCATATCCCGCCTCTGAAGGCAGCTCAGCCGGCACAAGACTTCTCTTTACCCCTTCCAAAAATACTGTCTCCCTGCCGGATCTGCCCTGAATGACGGCCTTCTCCTCCATCCTGGCGGCATACTTTTTCAATTCCACAGCCATTCTATTGACGGACTCGCCAAGGGGAGAGAGAATCCCAAGGGAAGCTGCCCTGGCATTGAAATCGCCTCTCGATATTTTTTCCGCTGCCGCAGATAGAGACGCAATCTCGCTGTCGATCCTACGGCCCGCGATCCAGGCCAGCGCCAGTACAATCGAGACGGTCAGGATGAATATGAGCATGAACGAATCGCGAATCCTCTTTTCAGCATCATAGAGACCCGCCGTTGTGCTTTCTGCCACATCCCGGACTCCTGAATCTATGAACCTGGCGGGAAGGCTCATCTCCTCGGCAGGATAGGCGATGCATAAAGTCCAGCCTACCTCATTTATTCGCGAGAACGCCACATACCAGTCCTCATTGGCCAGTTCCACCACAATTGAGCCTGAACTCTCCTTCGAAACGGTCCTGGCCAGCGATCGCACCTCCGGGCTTGACGATGAGTGAAGGATGTCTGCTTCGAAGATCTCATTCAGGCCTCCCTCCGGCTTCTTATCAGATCGGTATATCAACAGACCGGACGAGTCGATAATAAAGGGATAACCTCTGCCCTTCATAGACGAAAGATCCTGGTATATCGGATAGAGAGGAACCTGCATCCCTGCGATTCCTGCGAACGCTCCCTCCCGGTAGAAAGGTGTGGTAATGGTAATGGCACTATCGCCCCTGGAATCCTGGTACGGACCAGTCCAGAATGTCTTTTTCCTGGCGACCGCCTGGGAATAATAGGGCATATCCCGGTATCCAAAAGGAGCCGTATTGCTGAGCGTCTTGTTGCTGTAAGGCCAGACCGCCAGTACTCCGTCTTCGGTGCCGATGTAGGAGAGAAATGAGGTCGAGCGTGCCAGATCCTGCTCCTGCATAATTTTGGCCGGGCCGCAGAGATAGTTGACGGTTGCCTCTCTCCTCAATGATGCCGTTTGATTGGAGCCGGTAGGAGCAATCCAGATACCTGGAGGAGAGATGCAGCCATCATCAGAGGAGCTGACCGAAGCATAGCCGGCTACAACCTCATTTTCAGAGGCAATTCTCTTGAAGAACTGGTCATACTGGCTTGCCTTGGCAATGGCAAGCTGCACCTGACCGGCGTCTTCCTTTCCGGATGCTAATGTCGACCGGTTGAGAGAGGTGCTGAGGCCAGAGATATTGTTCTGCACATCAATGGATGCCTTTTCCATCTGATCCAGGGAGATGATCCCAATGCAGATCATGGGCAGCAGTGCCAGAGATATCAATACTGCCACAAGCTTTCCCTTCATTGCATCGATGCCGGCCATTTGTCATTAAATGGGCACTCGTGATATAAACCCTTTTCAGCATCCCTGCGGAAACTATTTATTAGGACTTTCCGAATAAATATTATGAAAGGGCCTTACGAATTTCTCGAGCACCTTCACAGCCTGATGGAGGCATACAGACGCTATGAGAAAATAGTATGGGCGATGAACGCTGCTATAATCTCAATAGCATCCTACTCCCTGTCGGTGATGGTGGGCCTTCCGGCATTCATGGACTTCTATTACCAGGACGTCATCATCATCGCGAAGCTGCCCGCGATTATCTGTGTGCTATTGGGCCTGGCGGCCGCCACCATCATCAAGAGGCGCAGGAAGACGGACATCTTCCCTCTGTTAGGCCCGGAGATATCGGAGATGGCCAGGACCGCTTATGACAATCAGAAGTCGGATACTCTGCCCATGCAGAAGCTGGCTGCAGATCTCAAGGCAATCCTGGCCAGGATTAAGCCCTCCCAGATCCTCGATTCCAGGAGGATCAAGTTCAGAGCGGCTGCCCTGGCAGTCCTGCTCTCGGCTGCCATACTCCTCACCCAGAGCGAGAGCATGACTCCATCCGATTTTCAGTCTCTGGCTGGCCTGAGAGAAAAGGCCCTGTCTGCATTGGGAGAAGAGGAGCCTGAGGAAAATGTCGCGCAGCCTCGAAACCTGAGCGGAAATCTATTCGGCAATCCCTCCCTGGCAGTCCTGGACGAAAATAAGCTGGAGCTTGTGCTTGATCCCGGAACCGGAGCCGGGTCTTTGGCCAGGAATGTCGATCCAGTGGAGCGCGTCTTCCAAAAGTCCCAGGCGGGAGAAGCTGCCGCAGTCCCATCTGAACTCTATATCGAAAGCCTTCCACCTGAGAACAGGGAAATAATCAAGAAGTATTTTACCATCCTGCCGGAGAGCATTTAGGCATAAAAGGGAAATGCCTGCCGATCCGGCAATCAGCCGCTGCAACTGTCGATTATTTGGCGGATGAGCTCCCTGCCCTCCGGCGCTCTGAAGAGAGGCAGATCCCAGTTTGAGATAAGCCCGTCCTTGCGGTAGACCATGACCCCCCGCCTCTCCCAGGCATCAGTTCTGGCCAGATTTATTCCCTTTTTGAATACAATCTCGTGGATCTCCGGCCCGGAGAGGCCGCGCAGCATCTCCATGGCCTGATTGGGGCCGTGCCCCTCCTGGCGGAGCATGTAAAAACCGTAGGAGAATACGTGATTTCTCCATGCTTCGTCCTGCCTCTCTGCCAGATATTCGCAGATCTCGGATTTGCAGATGGGAATGGTGCGGCAATCCATGGAGACCGGCTTTTTCAGGTCCAGGGAGAGAGCTGCCGAGAGAAGGCCGGCGACCAGGGAGTCGATCTTTTCCACCCTCCCTCCAAAGGGCGCTTCGAGGAAGACCAGGCTGATCTCATCTGAGAAGGTGAAGGCCAGGGCCGGCTTGAGGCCGGACAGCACAAAGAAGCTCCCGGCTGCTGAAGCCATCGACTTCGCAAAATCCATGTCGTATGGCTTTTTGCACTCTTCCAGCACCTTCTTAAAGCCCCGCCCATCTGCTCTGGCCACCAGTGGAGCGCGGGCGAGCATGCCGGAATAGATCTCCCATTCAGCCGACCGGCCGTGTATCCTTTGCATTCCTGGTCAGATGCTTGATGATGATGATGTCGCCCACTGCCATTACCCAGCGGTAGGGAATAACTATACCCTTGCCCTTCTGCTCGAAGAGGGTCCGGTTTACGTCTCCCAGGGCCAGGCCGCTCACCACGCCGTTCTCCGGGTCGAGGACGGCATCGTCCACCCTGCCCACGAAGATACCCTTCTGAGTATAGACGTCCTGGTCGAGGAGCGATGTGATCTCTGCATTCATTTTAAATCCTATAATAAATTATCAGATATTAACTTTTCTGAGCTTTTGGCAGCCTTTTGAGCGTGCCATCCTGTCATCTTCCCATCCTGCCCGACTGCCTCCTGTTCGCCATGCATCCTGCCTTTCCGCCTGGCCTCCAGTCCATCTGCCCGCCTGCGCACCACTCTGCAAAAGCATTATATTCCGCCCTGGAAAGACAGCCAAGGGGTGAAAGAAAAGATGATCGTGGTTGGGATATGCGGCAGCCCCAGGAAGGCAGGCAATACCGAGTTCATTTTGAATGAAGCCCTGGCGGTGGCAGAAGAGAGGGGATTTGAGACGGAGAAGCTGCTATTATCCGAATTGCAGATAGACTTCTGCAATGACTGCGGGGATTGCAGCAAGGGCAGGGACTGCCCCAAAGAGGATGACATGTTGCAGATCCTGGCCGCCCTGGAGAGAGCTGACGGCATAATCGTGGCCTCGCCGGTTTACTTCGGCAGCATCACAGCTCAACTCAAAGCCCTATTTGACAGGACCATACCTCTGAGAAGAAGAGGCTCCCTACTCAAGAACAAGGCCGGCTGCGCTCTGAGCGTGGGAGGCTCGCGAAACGGCGGCCAGGAGAAGGCCCTGGAGACGGCTCACGCCTGGATGCACATCCACGGCATGATTGTGGTGGGCGACGATGCCCACTTCGGAGGCATAGCTGTGCGGCCTGCGGCAGAGGACCGCATCGGCAGAAAGACGGTGGTGGCCAGCGCCAACAAGCTGTGCGACCTGCTGGAGAGGACTGCGAAGAGAGAGAGCTGCTGGGGCGGAGATTGAGCTTTAATTCCAATACCCTCTCAGCCCACAGCTCGGCACTGGCGCCAAGAGGCCACAGGCAAAAGCATCTGGGAGATAAGGGCCTCATCGGCCTGATCGCATTTCTCAGCGCCTTTGTGCCGCTGTCCACCGACCTCTATCTTCCCGCTCTGCCCGGACTCACCCAGTATTTTCAGGTGACGGCAGAGACCGTCAACCTCACTCTGATCCTCTTCTTCATCTTTTATGCAGCGGGAATGCTCGTCTGGGGGCCCCTGAGCGACAAATACGGCCGCAGACCCATTCTGCTCATAGGGCTATCGGTATACTCTGCCGCGGGACTGCTCTGTGCTGCATCCCAGGGCATAGGCCAGCTCATAGTCTTCCGGGTGCTTCAGGCTGCTGGAGGAAGCGCCGCCTCAGCCGTGGCCACGGCCATGATCAAGGATGTTTACCAGAGCCGCAATAGAGAGGTAATCCTGGCCTGGGTCTCCTCCATGGTGCTCATCTCCCCCACAGTTGCCCCGGCCATCGGAGCTGTACTGCTCGGCTTCACATCATGGCGGGGGATATTCGTGGTTTTGGCCGGCATAGGGATTCTCGCCCTGGCCGGAAGCCTGGCCTTAGAGGAGACGCTGGACAGAGAGCAGAGGAGCTACCGGACACTCTGGCAGTCCATGGGAAGGCTGGCGGTGGTGGCAAGAAATCCGGGTTTTGCATCGCTGCTGCTCATCTTCTCCCTGCTCAGCGCATCCAGCATGGCTTTCATTGCCTCATCGTCATACATCTACATTGAAGGCTTCGGCCTGTCCGAGAAGATGTACAGCCTCTATTTTGCCTTCAATGCCCTGGGAATGATCGGCGGGCCGGCGCTCTACCTGCAGCTCTCCCGCCGGAAGGCTCGCCGCTCCATAATCATGGCCGGATTTGCCTGCATCTCCGCCGCAGGGCTGCTGGTATATCTCTTCGGGCAAGGGCAGCCCTGGGCCTTTGCGATGAGCCTTTTTCCAGCAACCCTGATGGGAAGCTGCATCAGAACTCCAGGAACCAATCTGATGCTGGAACAGCAGAAGGAGGACACAGGATCAGCCGCGGCCCTGATGGCCTGCTCGGCCATACTCACGGGCAGCCTGGGAATGGCCGTCATCTCCCAGGAGTGGGGCGATACCATACGGATTCTGGCGGCCATGAACATCTTTGTGGGGCTGGCCTGCCTGGCTCTGTGGCTGCTGCTGGCCAATAGGCCGTTTGTCAAGCAGATTCCGGAGAGAGAGTGAGAAATGAGGCTCTGAACAATCCACAGGCTGCGGCCCAAGATGCAGGAGTGAATTTTTATTTAATTCTACCGAAAAACAAACGCCACCTCCTGCCAGGCCTTCTCCAGGAGCCCTGCGTAATATCCGGCATCAAAGCTCGATGCATTCTCCTCAGCCTGCACCTCCCAGGCCCCGGCATCCGTCACCACATATCCCATCTCCATGCCAGGGGAGAGGTTCAGTCCCAGCCCCTCATATGCCCTCAGGGCAGATGCCTGCACGCACCTCCTGGAGTAATTGAGCCTGCCCACCCGGCAGTGGATGGCCATCTGCCCCGGGGGGGCATCGGGCAGCCCGGCCATGAACTCCTCTCTGATCTGCCGGGCCGCCGGCTCCAGGCGGAGCAGCTCCTCTTTGCCCCTCGCCCCGGCCAGCAGCTCGAACAGCCTGTTTTGCATGGATGCGACGTATCCGGGAGTGTCCCTGCGGCGGACGGCAGTCCCCCGCACCTTGACCTTTCCAGTGCAGAGCCTGCCGAAGTAGCGGTTGTAAGCTCCAAATCCGTCGGCCATGGGCAAAAAGACGATCCAGTCGTATGTGTCCACCTCGGTGAGAATGCCCGTCTCCCTCTCCACCGCCTCCTTGAAGCCCTCCACGCCCTCCCATTGAACTGCCCCGGCCCCGGCCGTCAATTCATTCCCTCTCCCGCCAACCGGCCCGATAGACTCATTCTCCTCCACCCCCGTCACCCCCGTTACCCCCGTTACCCTCTTCACCCAGAGGCAGTCCACAATGCCGTGCAAGACCTCAAATCCCATATCCTCGGCGATCTGCTTGATCTGCATGAGAAGCTCCCTGGAGATGGCGGTGATCCTCTCGTGCACCTCGATCCTGCCGAACTTGGCATTTCTGTATCCGGTATAGCCGAAGCAGGTGACCAGCATCCACTTGAGGATGGAGTCCAGGCCGGAATAGCCCGGGTCCAGCTTCTTTCTCCTCTTGGTCTCTATGCGCAGATTGAGCAGCGGAGATATGACGCCTGCTAAAAAGCCCCTCCACTCCGGGTGATCGATGGTTTCAGGAGAGAGGTTGTACTTGACTATGATGGAGGGGTACAGCGATGTAAAATCGATCTGGCTGACCCGTTCGTGCAGGCGCGGCTCCGGCTGGAGCATCATGCCTCCCCTGTCGCAGCTCTTCAGATCAGGAAGGTCCCTGATGCTCTCTGCATCCCTCTTCCGGAAGGGCACCGCCAGGCCCCGGCGCAGGGCCTCGAAGACCTCATAGGAGGAGATGAGGGTGCCGGGCGTGAAACGGGCGGTCAGGTTGGGGCAGAGGCCGGAGAGGCGCGACGAGAGGAGAACGCCCTTGAGGCCACCCTCCCGGTAGGTGAAGCTGGAGGTGGTGTCTATGAGCAGCCTCCCCTCCGGTATCATGGCTCTATCCCTGTGGTTTGCCCTGCCGTAGCTCCAGTAGGACCTGGCGGCCATGCTCCTGAATCTGCCGCTCCTGCTGATGCAATTGTCCAGGCCGTAGCGGGCTGCCTTCTGCGCGACTATCTGCATCCACAGGTCGGCCTGGCCGGCAAGAATGACATCCGGGTCGTGAACCCTGATGCTCTCCAGAAGATCGGAGAGTATGGCCCTCTCGCTGCCCTGCAGCCTTCGCGGCCGGCCGCACAGGTCTGTCTCTCCGCCCGGCTCCATAAGCCCGTTCCTCCCGCTCTTCTCGCTCTTCCCAACTGCGGGACCATCGAGACCCCCATTTATCCGGGCGGAGCATATCGTCCTCGCCCTTCGCGGGTCTCCGGACAGCTCGATCTGCATCAGGCGCAGAGGATGTTCGAAGTCGGGAGAGAAGCGGCTCTCGTCCCTCTCTGCACATGGAAAGAGGTCGCGACCGGCCAGATACTGCTGGTCGCGCCTTACATCCGCATTGTATATCTCGGCCGAGTAGTGCGTCTGCTTCTCTATCTTCTCGGCCACGCTCCTGTCGGCGAAGATGCAGTAGCCTTCCAGCCGGCCGTAGATAGT
The DNA here is from genome assembly GCA_964418105.1 of uncultured Methanotrichaceae archaeon. Classification (GTDB taxonomy): domain Archaea; phylum Halobacteriota; class Methanosarcinia; order Methanotrichales; family Methanotrichaceae; genus Methanothrix. The sequence continues at coordinate 8,501 of CAYQKI010000038.1, forward strand.
GCAAAAGCGTGCCTCCTCCACACGGTAAAGGCTCTCCAGACCCTCGATCATGCCCACATGGGCGGATGGGTCCTTCAAATGAAGGTAGAAGGCTTGAGGGTATGGGATGATAGAATGAATCAGCCCCCTCTCTCTGGCCCAAATATGCACGCCGCCCTTGTAATAGCAATCAAAGATCCACATGTTTCTCTATTCATCCTGCCGGTTGAGTTTAAGAGGCTGAAGCAAGCGCAGGGCGAAAGTAATAGCAAAAATCCGGTCGTCAAAACGTAGTCTTTTAATATGTAAGACGCATAAACCAGTTCAGGCAATTAGAGCATAGAGAAAGAGGCGCTTACAGAGAATGCCCAGCACCAGATACACCAGGATTGAGATTACTCCGGATGCCTATCGCTCACTGGAGGCCGAGGCAATATTACAGGGCAAGACGCTCAAGAAGTTAGCTTCAGAGCTGATTCTCAAGGGCGTCTCCCAGAAGGCTCTGGACTTCGTCTCCGGGGCAAAGGCATCGGCCGGTCCTGCGCCCAATATGGTCTTCGATGAGCAGACGGCAACAGTCATCAAAAAGATAGGTGCTACGGGAATTCATATCAGCGACATAACCCTGGAGACGGTAAAGGATATCATATCTGCGGAGGGGTATCAGGGAGCCATGCTGCATGTGGCCCAGCACACCGCCTCCATGGAAAGGGATGAGCTGCACCGGGTGCTGGCCATCTGCAGGAGCTACAAACTCCCACCCAAGACTGCTGCTTATCTCGTGGAGAACTTAAACGAGATAGAGTCCGGGAACTGGAGTTGAGGAGCTGAGAGCCCCTTAAATTCGGGTGGGGCTGTCAAGTCTGCTTTTTGATGTCATCTTTCATCTCCAGATACTTCTCCCGGGTCAGATCGCCCCTGCCTATCTGCCTGCCATCTGCCTTATCCTGTCCCAGCCGGTGCCGCCGGCCAGGAGGGAGCTGTCTAAAAGAACATCAATGAATCCGAAGATGATGGGAGCATATACGGCATAAAAGTCGCGGGCAAAGGACATGGCCTCCTCAAGGTTCTGAAAGCGCCGGGCCTCCATCACCTCGCCTTTCCCGGAGATTACGCTTCCGATGCTGCTCTCGGCCACAAAGCCCGACATGCCGCAGGAGGCTTTGGGTGGCTGCACAGCATCTATGTTTACAGGCACTCCGCCATAGCATTCGTAGGCATAGCGCAGCAGCTCTTCCCTCGACTGCAGCCCCTCCGCTCTGGCCTCCTCTACAATCTCCCTGTCCAGGAAATCCATCTGGGGAATGATGCCGGCGTCCACAACATAGGAGAAGCCCTCATCTCCGCCGTCGCCCAGGTCCACCGCCTCCAGCACCAGGCCGAGCCTGACCGGATCTCCATAGCCGAAGTCGCACTGCCAGCGGTCGCTTTCCACATAAATTTGATTTTCGCCAAGCTCTGCAATGTTCAGCATCAACCCAATATTATTACTATTACATAATAAGCCTTTTCAATTCAGAAAGATCTAAATAATAATGCAATGGAGTTCTAGGATTGCAGATATCCATGACACTCGATCCCTACGATTATCTGCGCATCTCAGCGCAACTGGATTTTAGATGCAGGCGCTGCGGCATATGCTGCCAGCAGGCCGACCCCATCGACCTGTATCCCAAGGACATTCGCAGGCTGGCCAGCCACTTCGGCATATCTGTGGAGGAGGCAGTTTCAGAATATGCCAGGCCTCATCCCAGCGAGCCGGATCTGCTCGCCTTCAAAGACAGCCATCCCTGCCGTTTTTTCGATGAGGCCAATAAGGGGTGCAGGATCTACGCCGCCAGGCCCATGGTATGCCGTTGCAGCCCATTTTTGAGCCCTGGCCAGATCGGCCTGGAGGGCCTGGAGATCTACGAGGACTGCCCTGCCTTTATGGAGGGCTACGAAAGAATTCAAAAAGACCTGGACCGGCTACTCAATCCCGATGCAAAGACGAGAAAGAGGCTGGAGAGGGAACTGTCAAAGATGATGCAGATAGAATAGAAATGGAAATAAATAGAGATATGAAGTGCGACGTCGTGGTTGTGGGAGCGGGCCCGGCAGGCTCTACGGCCGCCCGAACAGCCGCCGAGGCGGGCCTGGATGTTGTGCTTTTGGAGAAGAGGCAGGAGATTGGCGAGCCGGTGCGCTGCGCCGAGGGCCTGAGCATCAGGCCGGAGCTGGCCGGTCTCTTCCGGCTGAGGCCGGAGTGGATCTCCACCAGGGTCAGAGGGGCCAGGTTCTATGCGCCCTGCGGATCGAGCATTACCGTGGTCGAGCAGCAGGGGTGCGCGGGATATGTCCTGGAAAGGAAGCTCTACGATCGCGGCCTGGCCATAGAGGCTGCCCGGGCCGGGGCGAGAGTGCTGGTCAAGACGGCGGCCACGGGATTGGAGAGAAAAAATCCATTTTCCGGCTCTAAAGGCTCTCTGACCATCCCGGCCCTCTGCCGGGGAGAGCCCATGCAGATTGGGGCCTCAATTGTCATAGGAGCGGACGGGGTGGAGTCGAGGGTGGCAGGCTGGGCCGGGATAGACAGCAGCCTCTCGCTGGGGGACAGCATGACCTGTGCCCAGTTTCTGGTTTGGGAGAGCAGCCTTGAGCAGGACTACTGCCATTTCTTCTTCGGAAATAAGAAGGCCCCTGGCGGCTACCTCTGGATCTTTCCCAAAGGCGGCCATCTGGCCAATGTGGGAATAGCTGTCCAGGGCAGCCAATCAGCTCCCGGGATGCCACTATATTTGCTCAAATCATTTCTGTCTGCAAAAATGCCTGAGGCGGAGATACTGCAGTTGGTGACGGGAGGGATTCCCGCCACCCGGCCCATGAAGACCGCCGTCTCGGACGGAGTGATGCTGGCAGGTGATTCCGCCCACCAATCCGATCCACTCACCGGCGGAGGTATCATCAATGCCGTGCGGGCCGGGGAGCTGGCGGCAGAGGTGGCAGTAGATGCAATCTCTTCGGGGGACGTGAGCCGGGAGGAACTGGTCGAGTACGACCGCAGGTGGAAGGCCACTATCGGCAAGGAGATGGAGATGGCATACCGGGCCAAAGAGTTCTTCCTGGGGCTTTCCGATGACGACATCAACCGGCTGGCGGAGCCGTTTCAGGGAAAGAGCATCTCCTGCCTGGACAGCAGGGACCTGTTGAAGGCTCTGTTCCGGCTCAATCCCAGGATGCTCTGGAGCCTGAAGAGAGTGCTGTTCTGAAAATTGCATTCGTCAGACCGACTCAAAATCCCAACAGATATTAATTCAGCCGTTAAAACGTCTTCAGGTGAAAGATTATGGACAGGGAGATTGAGCAGCATTTTGCCACCCGTTGCGTTCACGCCGGCCAGCCGGGATACAGGCAGGGCTACAGGTACATACGATCTTCTCCTAATAGCCCCACCCACGCCGCCTTCATCGAGAAGATCTGCTGGCGGGCGGGACCATGGGAACGCATGAGGCATGGCTGGCCCTGCGGGGCCTCAAGACCCTTCATCTGAGGATGGAAAGGCACGCAGAGAACGCCCTGCGGCGGGCGAAGTTCCTGGAAAGCCACCCGGCGGTGGAGAGGGTCAACTATCCCGGCCTGGCCAGCCACCCCCAGCACGCCCTGGCGGCGAGCCTGGGGTCGGTGGACACCCTGGTCGAGCACCCCGCCTCCATGACCCACGCCGTGATGCTGGGGGAGCTATTGGAGAAGATGGGGATCGCCGACGGCCTGGTGCAACTCAATTGGCTATAACCACGTTTTTCACCACAGAGGCACCGAGGCACAGAGACGGAATTAACATTGAACGGAGAGCTGCTCCGTCAAATTGCCTTATTGCCCAGGTACTCTCCCTCGCCATGAGCTATCCACTCCGAGCCGCACTTGGGGAACTGGGGCAGCCATACGGTTATGCCTACCATTTCATCCCACCGTCCTCTCTGAGCCGCAGACGCAGCATCTGCCTTCGAAGTATCCTGTCGTCTCGTGGCGTTTGCCGTCGTTCATAAGGCTGTGCAATCTCAATCCCTTGCCATACATCATGTCCTGGCACCTATTTTCGCAATTGCAGTAAGCTAATATCACCTGTATACTCCTCCATTCGTCTTTTCTTCCTGCCAGGGCCTGGCTTTGAGAATTGTCAAGCCGGCATCTATCTCTGCGATTTCGTCTGATGCGGCTGCAATAAGTTCAATCAGTTCCTTTCGCCTGGCCATGGCTCTCATGTAATCATCCGTCATACGGAAATCGGCTATTGCAGACATCCTGCCTTGATCAGAACTGCCACCATTGCAATACCCATAGCTGCGCCAAGCCCCAGAAGTCCTTCAACCAGGAACTCGTTTTTTAAGCAGGTACCGAGATCGATTAAGCTCTCGATGGACGGAAGCATGCCTTTTATTGAAGCTGCCTCTCTCATCCGTTCTCTGTAAATTTGGCTTCCGCTAAAGCTGATTAATCCATTTTCTGCATTTCTTCTTATCATTTACCTAACTCCAGAAGGAGCTGGCCTGGGGCTGCACCTGTCAAAACGCTTAATTAAGCCCGGTGACAGTGATGCAACCGACCTGATGGAGCCCTTTGAGTTTTGAGAGACCATGGGAGCTTCATCCGGCCAATCCTTTTCATATCCATTGATCCGGCTTTCTAAAGTATGCTGCACTACAGAGATGGCACGCTCAATACCCAATCCAGGTTTTTATCCGGATTGGGCCTTATAGGCAGAATTTCTTTGCAGATGTATCTAAGGACACATCATAGCCGTGCTCTCGACTAGAAAGGAAAATACTGAGCCTCGACATACTTCTTTGGTTCTCTCTCAACATATATCAATTTAACTGCATTGGGGCTCTTTTTTTTGGCTCCGCTATTTATTGTGGGTAATTGACTTTTGGTCTCTGTGAGTCCTCTGTGAGCTCTGTGTCTCTTCATTCCTGTCATGCCCTGATCGCCGGCGATGCTCCGCCCGCAGCCCGGATCGTGCCGGCAAAGGCTGCCAGGGGGCGGAGCCGCGGGCGGGCAGAAAGATCGGTTGAATGTGCAAGGTATTTATCCAAGAAGCAATATTTTCCCCTCAGAAGAAGAGAGACTGTGGATGAGGCCGGGATGGAGGGAAAGATCGGCAATGGGCACGGATTCGGAAGGCTGACATCTAAATTATTGTTTCCCATTTCTCCTTTATCCTCAGGGACGAAATTGAGACTGATTTTCGCGGGAGGGCGCACGGGGGCGGAGGACTGTCGAGAGTTCTGCCAGGGTGCAGCTGTATCCGGCAGTCTCGCGATAAGAAGTTCATCGTGGCAGGGACTAGCACCATTTATGCGTGCTCGCAGGCCGGATATGTTCAGCAGTAGCTGAACTCAGAAAACCAAATGTGAATATTCATGAGTTTTTAATCGATCAATGGGCGATAGACTGATATATGATCAAAAAAAAACATTAAGTAATCCGTGGCAAAAGAGTCGCGGCCCCATTGAAACCTTTAGAACGGACGATTCAGTCTTTAGGTCGTCCTTATTTTTTAATTATAAAAGTGAGTGCATCTTTAAGTTAAGATTTGAACTTAGACGCTATGCAAAATTTTTATATACTTGGCGGTATATTCTATTTAATAGAGGGATGGAGGAAAAACTGCCCTCTAGGTGATAAGAGATGAAACGAAATAAACCAAATGAGAAAAGAGATAACGACTTACAGACTCAATCGCTCCTCGCTAAATGCTTGAATGGATTCATATCTTGTATATTAAGCGTTATCTTGGCCCATCTCATTGCACAGTCCATTGAGATATCTGTGAATGTATGGATCGCAGTGCATTGAAATGGGATCAAATGCACTATTTTTTCCAAGGATTTGTCTGAATATCCAAATCCCTAAAACAAGGCTAAGAAAACATTTGATATCAATAAAATTAACAAAAAAAATAAAGGTAGGTGAGAGAGAGTGACCACATATCGCAAAATTTCTAAATTTCCAGAAAAAACTTTAAATATCAATTCTCATCCAAATTTGGTCCAGAGTGTCTACAGCATTAAAATAATTACACCGATCTTTGGTGGAGGTGTCAAAGCTGTCGAAAACGATCCTGTGACTCTCATTCGCCCTTCAAGTATTCGTGGTCACCTCAGGTTCTGGTGGAGGGCGACTAGGGGAGCGAATTGTGCAACCATTGCAGAGCTTCATCGGCGTGAGGCCGAGATATGGGGAACAACTGATAATCCCAGCCAGGTGATAGTTGAAGCTTCAGTACTATCTCAAGGGACAACTTACTCTTGTGCAAACATCCCTGATGGAAAGAACTTTGCTAAGTTCAAAGAGGGCCATCCGAGCTATGCGCTTTTTCCATTCCAAGGAGACAAAAAAAAGGGAACTCCAATTGCGAAATGCACCTCAAAAGTCTCTTTTGAGCTAAAGCTATTCTATCCACAAAGCTTATCGTTAGATGTGGATGCAGCCGTCTGGGCTTGGGTGAACTTCGGCGGAGTCGGCGCACGTGTCAGAAGAGGATGCGGGGCGCTGCATTGCCCTGAACTTGCTCCACCGAATGCATCTGGCATCAGTTCCTGGTATAAAGATCGTCTCAAGAGCTTCGTCATCATTCTGCCTCATGCCAGACACTGGCCTATCTTACCAGACAACCTGCTTGTTAAGAGTAGTGCCAATGCATTGCAAGCTTGGAACGATGTCGTGAGCCTGATGCAGACATTTAGACAGGGTCAAAATGTAGGCAGAAATCCTGGAAAAGCTCCAAACCGCCCAGGAAGATCTAGATGGCCTGAATCAGAGACAATTAGAAGTGCGACTTCTCAGCGCGACCCTAAGCACTCCAGAATGCCAGGAATTCCGGATGATGCATTTCCCAGAGCTGAGATTGGTCTTCCGATAGTCTTCCATTTCAAGGATTATAATGATCCAAAAGATACTGAACTCTATCCGATTGTTGGGGGTCAGGAGAAAACAAGAATGGCGAGTCCGATCATTTTGAGGCCAATTGTCTGTCAAAATGGAGATGTGCAGCAGATGATACTCTGTTTAAATGCCATGCCTCCAGATGAAGTTGTGCTGAAAAAGGCATCAAGGAGTCCAAAGTTTAGGAAAATCAGAGATCCAATGCTAAGTGCATACCCGCAGTCTCCTCTTGGAAGTCCAAAGGCAGGAATGCCTGCAAGATCTCCTATGGGCTCGGCGATTGAAGGATTCCTCGCCTTTGCTGGGGAGAATAGATTCCGGGTGGTGTGACTATGGCATCATATCTTTATGTTCTCTCAATCGGCCCGGTCCAAGATTTCATTGCAGCAGCTCGAAGGACAAGGGACCTCTGGTTTGGCTCACATCTTCTCTCAGAAATCAGCAAGGCTGCTGCAAAAAAAATCGCTGATGAAAGAGGAAACTTAATATTTCCTAACCTTGAAACAAGCAAATTGAATCCATCAAATTCTCCTGATGCGCCCAATGTCGCTAACATTATTTTGGCCGAGATTCAGCTTAAGGATGAAAAAGACATCTCAAATCTAAACAATCGCGTTCAATCTGCCGCTCAGCAAAGATGGGAAGAATATGCAAAAGATGCTAAATGCGTTGCAAATAATCTCTCAGAAGGATTTGTTAATCCAGAAATTTGGAAAGAGCAGGTGTGTGATGCCCTGGAATTTTACTCTGCTTGGATTCCAATGCCCCAAAAAAAAGAGGATTATAAAGAGGCGAGAAAGAGATTGATGTGGCTTTTAGGTGGAAGAAAAGCAACAAGAAATTTCCTAAAAGCCAAGGGTCATGAAAAAATCCCGAAGTCGTCCCTGGATGGCGCACGGGAGAGTGTGATTCAAAAGGATAAGTATCTTTCCAATGAATTGATTCTCAAGATGCGGTTGCAGCCTGGCGAAGAACTTTGCGCCGTTGGCCTAACAAAGAGACTTGGCGGAATGCGAGCAGAGGGAAAGAAGATTTTCCTGGAGACGTTCCCTTCAGTAGTTCGGGTTGCTATGGATCCGTGGATCAGAGGTGTCAAACAATCTGGTGATGAAGCTGTAAAGGTCCTTAATGAAATCAAAGATATATGTGAGTCTAATGACAATATAGCTGCAGGAACTGGGAAGTACTACTATTTAGATTTTCCATTTGACGGTCAGGTTTTGCATCTTTCAAGAATCACAAGTATGATGAAGTCAAAAGAGAAGGAATCAGGCCAAAAAAGGGGCTGGAAGTCCTGCCTCTCGGACCGGGATCGAAACGATCTCCAGAGAATCAAAGTCTTAGTCGAGCAGCTTCAGAAAAAGGATGATGCAAGAAATGGAAAAAGATTCTTTGGATTAGGAGAGCCTGAACGATATTATGCAATCTTAGTGGCTGATGGTGATCGCATGGGCAAGGTGATCTCGACTAGGGAAGATCAAGACGAGCACAAGGCCTTTTCAGCTAAGCTTTCCCAATTTGCCGAAAATGCTAGGAAGATCGTTAAGACGAACAATGGATGCATGGTCTATTCCGGAGGCGATGATGTTCTCGCGTTCCTACCATTAGATTGCTGCCTTCAAGTTGCTAGGGAGCTTCATGAATTTTTTGGAAATTTGCTCAAGGACAAAAAAAGCACTCCAACTCTATCCGTAAGAATTGCTATTGGACATTCGATGGAGCCTCTGGAAGATCTCTTAAAATTTGGAAGAGAGGCAGAGCAAGCTGCCAAAAATGGAACATCCATCGAAGATGAAAGAGATGGGCTTGCAGTTCATCTCTATCCGAGAAGTGGCTCACCTATCAAGATCCGAGAAAAATGGAAGCATAAAGGCAATGATGGCCTTGATGAGCGCCTTCTTGCCTGGGCCGAAATTCACTGTAATGATGAGCTACCGGATAGCGCTGCTTACGATATGCATGAACTTGCCGAGGATTATAAGAAGTGGGATGTCTCTTCAGAGGAAAAAAAGAAAGAACTTGATGGTCTTGTAAAAGCTTGTTCCTTGCAGCTCTTCAAATGGATGGAGACACATAGCAATGAGGACCTTTCTGATAATTTCATTCGCGAAAATGTAGAACGTGATACTATTGAATTAGCCAAATACTTCTTCAAAGATTGGGATATTTCATCAGAGGATAAAAAGAAAGATCTTGGAATCCTCATATCAGCTGATGCATTAAATCTCCTCAAGCGCAAGAAGGTTCGCAA
>CAYQKI010000039.1:0-17619 GCA_964418105.1 uncultured Methanotrichaceae archaeon
TCTCTCTATGTTCTCGTAGGCTGCCTGAGCCTCAGGATAGCTGGTGCCGAATACCACCAGCAGTATGGCTGGATTATCCTTAGCAGGCCGATCCATTGCTCCCTGTGAGGGGACAACAAATGCGATGGCGAGCAGTGCCGCCAGTCCTAATACCAATTTTCTCATATCATCACCTATTCAAATCAAATTGACTTAAAACAAGAAAAATGGTTTATAGAATAAAAACGTTACGCCGCGTTAATCTATTAAAATATTTAGAAAAATACATTTAATATTCCTCTAGACGCTCGACCTCTTTAAGGCCATCCAGCCGCCGAAGGCGAATGCCAGCGTGAAGGCTGCCAGCGCCAGCAGCGACGCCCAGGGGAAAGGCTCTCCCAGAGCTGAAGCCCGGAGGCAGAGGCTGGAATGGGTAAGTGGAAGGGCGTAGAGTGCCATCCTAAGTGCCGTTGGAATTTGATTGAAGGAGAAAAATGTGGCTCCGAGGAAGGTCATTGGCAGGAGTATGAGGCTGCTGAATGTGGCTAGATCCTGATGGGATTTAGCGAGGAATGCGACTAGTACGCCCAGGAATGAAAAGACAAGGCAGGTCAGCAGGAGCGCGAGCAGGAATAGGGCATCTATCTTAAACCGTGGAGCAATTAAAAAAGCTGCCATTAGGAAAGCTAAGGAGCTGACCAGCCCCCTAACTACGCCAACCAAAGTCTTGCCCATCAGTATTGAAAACAGCCCCACAGGGGCCATGAGGCATTCATCAAAGCTCCGAATGTAGAGCCGGTCAACGATTAACCGCGTACCAGCTTCCTTGAAGCTGGCTGTCATGGCGGTGAGGGCGATTATCCCCGGAACCACGAACTCCAGATAGCTGGTGCCGTTGACGCTCATCCCTCTTCCCAGGCCCCATCCAAAGGCTACCAGGTACAGCAGGGGACTGACTATAGCAGTAATAAGATATCGTCCCCACCTGCGCCTGTGCATTATTAAGTCCGACCAGAGAATAGTATAGATATCGACGCTACTCATCCAGAACTTTCTTACCCGTGATACCGACAAATACATCCTCCAGGTTGGACTCTCGCATTATCATCTTCTCCACCGTGGACAGACCTTTGACATATTCTGTCGCGGATACTCTGTCCGAGAAATATCTATACTTGGTGCCATTTTTTCTGTCTTTAACCTCCACCGTCACAAGGCCAAACCTCATGCGCAGCGCTTCAGGAGTGCCTAATGCGACCAGGCGTCCTTGATGCATTATCCCTACCCGGTCACATAGGGACTCCGCCTCTTCGATGTAGTGCGTGGTAAAAAATAGAGTAGATCCATCAGAGTTCATCTTGCGGAGGAGGTCCCAGACCCTGCGGCGCGCCTGGGCGTCCAGCCCCACAGTCGGCTCATCCAGGATGAGCAGCTTTGGCCGATGAATAAGGGCGCGGGCGATCATTGTCCGCCTCTTCATGCCTCCTGAGAGGTGATCTACCAACTGGTCTGCATTCTCCTCAAGATTGACGTACTTCAGAAGCTCTTCAATTCTATCCTCCCTATCCATGGGGGACAAATGATGGAGTCGGGCATGCAACTCCAGATTCTCCCGAACGGTTTGGTCCCGGTTAAGGCTTATGTGCTGCTGCACTATGCCAAACTCTGCCTTTACTCGAGAGGATTCCTCTAAAAGATCGATGCCGTTAATCAGGATACGACCAGAGGTGGGCTTAGTCAATGTGGTGAGCATCCGGATTGTAGTGGTCTTCCCGGCTCCATTAGGGCCAAGGAAGCCGAAGAGTTCGCCCTCCTGCACTCTGAGGTTTAGTCCACATACAACCTTCCTATCCGAATAATCCTTGCATAGATCTTCGGTCTCGATGGCGTAGGTCACCATTCTATCACTCCTTGGCAATCAGCATTTGCTTATCCTCAACTATGTATGCAAGGAAACAATTGCTTTTCATGAGGTGGAGCATCTCTTTTAGCCGGACTCGAATGGTACTGCTTAACAACATATTTTGCTTTATATCAAGTAAACTTGAAGAGATCTATAAAAGTATTTCGGTAGATAGACGCCATTGTAAAGTCCTGAAATTATTTCGCGCCAGTGCTTTAAACTCGCTTCCGTGATCAGAGACCAGCTCTCGCAGGGAGCGAGCCACCAATATTTGTCGACCAGATCTCAAAGAACTCTCCCCCGGCCAGCACCATCCAGGAAGAAGGAAAAATCCCCAAGAGCAAACAAAGGCTTAGCTGGATTATGCTTTGGGCAACTAATGCTATTTTTACAAATATGCAAGAATATCCTCTGTTTTTGCTGGCTTGGCTATGTAACCGTCCATCCCAGCCTGAAGACATATCTCTCTACAGCCTTTCCGAAGGCAGCCGGTCACGGCAATTATCTTCATGCATTTATGCGGCCAGCGAGTTCGGATAGCGTGAGCTGTTTCCAGTCCACTCATTCCAGGCATCTGCAAATCCATGAATATTACTTCATAGGACCGGCTTTGAAGGGCATGGAGAGCTTCAGGCCCGCTGCTTACTACATCCACCTCTAATCCGATCCTAATTAGCTGACTTGCGAGAATATTCTGTGCGACGGGATCGTCGTCAGCCAGCAATATCTTCATTTGGGACACCAGCTGCAGAAGTTGCCATGCGACTCATCAATCAAAGGTCAGATCCACGAGTTCATATTTCAGTCCTTCCAAATCCAAGCGGTCCATAACTGCAGGAACCTGCTCATTTACGCAGACAATCAAAGAAGGAACACCATGACAGGAAGCCTCTACGATAGCCTCTTTAGCTCCAAAGATCGCGTCGGCCTCAATGCCTACTTTTCTCAAGACAATCAGAGATTCAATGCCCAGGGCATATATCATCTCATCACCCCGGATCTTGGACTCTAGCAGTACCCTATTTACATTTCTGGAGCCGCCGATTTGAATTCGCGGAACTTTGCACACTGCGATTCTTCCCTGATCCAAGCTTATCAATCCTTTGAGATTTCTTACACCAATGTCCTCACCCTCAGTGGCATCGGAGATGGTTGTACCAGTAGCATCCATCCCTTCCTTTCTGTTTGCATATAAGAGGCCATTTTTCATCTCAAGAGATACACGCTCGCCTTGCATGAGATCGATCTCCGCGAGAGCTGTCCATACGGGTACGCTAGTTATGACCTCCTTCATGACCACACTTGAATAGCGCCTCAGCTCATCTGCGCCATCTCTCAGCCTCTCCAGCCCTTTTGCAGTGATGCTATATCTCATCCGGCCGTCTGATGAAACCAGACCATCTGCCAGTAATCCCTTGATGTACTCTGATATCGCCGGAGGAGTCAGGTTTAGCCGCTCTGCTAATTCCTTCTGCAGCAGATCTGGCTGGCGGGCTGCGATCTCCGCGAGGATCTGAAATCGAAAGCTCTCCTTTCTGCTCTGAAGGAGGCTGATGTTCCGTGGCACCAGGCTGAATCCCATTTTCTCTCATGAGGTTTTTTTCCATGAGTGGCCTAAGTCATCTCTCCTTCAGTCAGAGCCCAAACCATATTGGCCGTCCATTCAAAGGACATTCCCTGGCTATCGCTCTTCCACCAGACGGAACCATCCTCCTGTTGCAGGCTCAGCAGGTGCTGGACGGGGTCAGCCGATCCGACCTTCCACTCCTCTGGATTTTGGCCGGCAGCCCTTATGGCCAGTATGGCCCATCCGTCGGTTGCGGCATTGGAGCCGAGTGAGGAGATTCCGCCATCCGCATTCTGCTCAGATGAGAGATACTGCAGGCCTTTTTGGATCGCATCCGAGCCGGCATCCTCTCCACCGCTTAACAGGGCGCATAAAATGATGCTGGTGGTATCGGGATCCTCACCATTCGAGCCTCCGTTCCAGGCCCAACCGCCCTTAGCCGTCTGAAGGCCCTTGAGGTGATCAAGCGCACCCTTCACCTCATCCGATCGGGACTCATTGCATGCGGCAAGGGCCATTATGACCCAGGCATCATCCCAGATGTAATTGTCTGAACCTATCGATCCGCCTGCATGAAAGAAGCTCTTGAGAATTTGCACGTAATCTTTGCCGTTGATATCCCCTGGATCGAGGCCGGCAGAGGTTACGGCTACCACATACCGCCCCACCTGGGCCTCGACATTGCTCATATTATCGAGTTCTTCCTGCCTGCCCAGCAGATAGTCTATGGGAGTGCTGCCGTTCATGGCAAGATCCGACAGGTTATAGCCTGCGGACGCCAGGGCGATGGTCGCCAGGGATGTAGCTTTGATGTCGCTTGCCGACTCGGGGCTGGCTCCAAAGCCGCCATCTTCATTCTGACAGGAGAGAAGATAGCCCGCTGCAGAAGCAACCGGGTCATGGGAAGGGCTATCAGCGGCCTGCCCCGCTATGGCCAAAAGAAAGGCCGAAGCCAGGAGCATTTGTACAAATCTCATGTCATCACCTTTCATTTGAGGCCTTATTGCAGGAGGTGCAATCGAAGACACCCTCCGCAGAGTGCTCATTTCTATCCACTTCAGTCATATTCGACCATCCTCCGGAGCAGCAGGGGAGAAGCTCATACTCCTCCTCATCTGATGCACAGTAATCCTCGCAGCTCTCTGTGCAGTTCTCCAGGCAGTACGATTCGCTGTATCCCAGGTCTTCCATGCAATGCTTCTGGCAATTCCAGAGGCACTCCTCTTCACAATCGAATTCATCGTTTCCGCCCATCGGGAGGAAACCCCTCTGCATAATCTGGAATTGTCCGACATACTCTTCGAAGACCTCCTCCTTAGGTTGGGCCTTCGCCGTCCAATTGGTGAGGGCATCGTCCTCAAAGGTGCGGGCGGACAGCTCCGCCCTCCCCTGAAATTCTGCCATGGAAGTGAAATTGATTCCCAGGGTGTTGTTGAAGAGGCTAACCTTCCGGAGAGACTCCAGATCCTGATACTTTTCACTGTATTCTGTTGCTTTGTGATAATTCTTTTGCACTATGCTGTCCTCATACCTGGAATTGTAGCAGAGTGGCCGATCATAGGCAACAAACGTTGTCGCATTGTGCTCAAGTTGGGAGGATTCGGAGAGGTCGATTCCGCTCGGCCTCTGCTTTATGATTTTCTCAACTGAATAGTTCCCTGACCCCTTCTGGTAGAGCTTTGTCGAGCGTCTTGGATACTGCTGCCCGGAATTTACGTACACGGAGCGGCTGGAAGAAAAGCCATTGCCGTAAACCGACGAGCTTTCATCATATTTTATGATCCCGCTGCGCCCGCCGCCCATGGTTATGCTGCAGATATACGGCCCGCCTACTCCGCACTGAATAGACGGGATATCGGAAAAGTAATATGTAGCCACATATCCACCCTTCTCTGCAGCCACGCAATAATAGGCATCATAATTCAGGGTTATCTCTTCGGTGTACCCGTCGCTGCCCGTCTGATATGTTTCATTTCCGACGATGACCTCCGCACCGGAGGAAGGAGCATGTGGATAATAATCATATGCTGATTTTTCCATCACTTTGATCCTGAAGGCTTCGCCTTTGCCCACAGCATCAGGAATCTCATCCAAATACAGTATTTTCGCTGTCGGGCCGCCATTGTTGGGACCTATGAACTGGAGCTGATCACCATCACTTATCGAGCATTCTGCGACTCCCGAACCAGACATCACGCCATTTACATAAAAGGCTGGCCCCCAGCTTCCGTCACAGCCCGCGATGCTCTTTAATTTCCAGCCGCCTTCTAATTCATCATCATCGCACGCATCGCTGGCCTTGATCGCATCCCAGGCCGTGGGATTTGAACCGGTCACAGTGACGGCGTTGTCGTAGACCACGCCTCCATTGCAAAAAACCGTTATCTGGACGGTTACCGCCCCTGACGTGGCAATGAAAGCAAATAAAGAAGCGCAGAACAGCGCTAAAGCCAAATATCTCATCCCTTCCTACCTCAATATCATTTAAGTTAATTCAATTTCATTTGTTCAAGTAAAATTGATCTTATTTAAGCTTAATTGTTTAGAAATCAAATATAATTGTAATTAGACATATCAGCTTGCGTAAGAGTTAAATCCAATGAGTTTGTGTTTGCACCAATCAAGTTTAGTAGGTGTCTTAATTGGATCTGACCTGGTTTTCTATCTCCGGTGTGCTGATCGGGATTTTGATCTTCGCGCTCAAGGTCAGCATGGGCTGCGGCCTGGCCAGCCTAAGCCGCCAGGAGATGCTGTCCATCGCCACGGGGTACGTGATCATCTCCATCTTCATGGGTGCGGCCATAGAGCTGCTGCCGGAGAGCATGCTATCGAACGCATTGAACGCCGGAATGGCGGTGCATATTGTAGTCGCCCTGCTCCTGATAGCCCTGGGAGCGATGACTGCCAAAAAATGGAATCGCCATCACCACGACATATCCAGGAAGACCTTTTGGATCCTCTCCATGCCCTGCCCGGCATGTCTCGCAGCCAGCTTCATCTCCTGCAGCTTTCTGGCCGGCTTGATGGATATTGATCCATGGAAGACCGGCGCCCTTGTGGGCCTTCTCTTCTTCTTCAGCATAGCTGCCTTCTCCACTGCACTGGGACGGATGAAGACGAGCCCTTCGTCTCTCGGAAATGCCATGATCTTTCTCGGCCTGTTCTATATCCTCTCCATTCTCCTCATCCCGGCATACCTGGAAAGCCAGAAGATCTCGTTCATCGCCGCCAGTGCCCCGCTAGGCGAAATCATCCCGTCCTATCTATTGATAATGTCCTTGATGGCTATGGGCTTCCTGGGCAAAAGATGGGGGGTCTCCTTCTGATACTTTACGAGACCAGCGTAGAGCTGCTCTATATCTTTTCAACCGCTTTCCTCTATCCGGACATACTGGCCCTTCTCCTCCTTTTTGCCTGGTCGCTGGCCTTGCTCGGATCCCTGATAAACGAGTACACCTCCAGGCAGAGGTCTCTCGATGAGCTGGAAGGCCTCAGCCTGAATGCCGCCGCGCTGTACAGAGAGGGCAGGCCCAAAGAGGCGGCAGATGCCCTTCAAGGATACAGGTGCCCCCGGCAGCTCTCTATAGCCCTGGAGCAGATCGGCGGATCTCTGGAGAAGGGGCTGTTCGACCTCAAGTTCGAGAAGATCCTCCAGGACATCGAGCTGTCCATGGCCAAGGCACTCGAGCCCCTCAGGATTGGAGTTAAAGCCGGTCCTATACTGGGGCTGATGGGAACTTTGATTCCCATGGGTCCCGCCCTCATCGGGCTGTCTCAGGGGGACATAAAATCGCTGGCAGACAACCTGGTAATAGCGTTTGCCACCACAGTCATCGGGCTGGTGGTGGGGGGCATTTGCTACGGAGCGATGGTGGTCCGGAGCAGGTGGTACCGGCAGGACATGAGCGACCTGGAGTACGCCGTGGAGCTGATCAGGGGACGGATGAATGAGACGGCATAGGCTGGGGCTATTGGACGACCCGGATGACGACGATCCCATGAGCGGCGTCGCCAATCTCTTCGATACGGCCATGGTCTTCGCCGTGGCCCTCCTCCTGGCACTGGTGGTCTCCTACAACGTCCCGGAACTGCTAGAGCCCCAGGCTAATGTGACCATAGTCAAGAATCCGGGCGATCCCAATATGCAGATCATAATCAAGGACATGAGCCAGATCCAGGTCCTGAACATGACCGGCAAGATCGCAGGAGGACAGGGAAGCAGAATGGGAACGGCTTACCGGCTGGAGAGCGGCCAGGTGGTATATGTGCCGGAGAACGAAACGATGCCAGATGAGATTGATAAAAGATAAAAAATAATGGCCGCAGTTCTTTTTCTGCTCAGAGACTCAGACTGCAGCCGTTCTTTCTGATCCATCAAGCAAGGTCGAAGCGATCCAGGTTCATCACCTTGCTCCAGGCCGCCACATAGTCCCGGACAAACTTCTCCTGCCCGTCTGCGCTCGCATAGACCTCGGCTAAAGCCCGGAGTTGGGAGTTCGAGCCGAAGATGAGATCGACGCGCGTTGCCGTCCACTTCAGTTCGCCCGTCCTGCGATCCCGCCCTTCAAACAGCTCCTTCTCCTCAGATACCGGCACCCACACCGTTCCCATGTCCAGAAGGTTCACGAAGAAGTCGTTGGTCAGAGCCTGCGTACGCCCCGTGAAGACGCCGTGCCGGGCCCCTCCGAAGTTGGTATCCAGGACACGCATGCCGCCGACGAGCACCGTCATCTCCGGTGCAGTCAGAGTCAGCAATTGCGCCCTGTCGACCAGCAATGCCTCAGCCGGTACGCTGCACCGGCCCCGCAGGTAGTTTCGGAAGCCGTCCGCGATCGGTTCGAGAACGGCGAACGACTCCACATCGGTCTGCTCCTGTGAGGCGTCCATGCGCCCCGGCGTGAAGGCGACAGTCACATCATAGCCGGCATTCTTCGCGGCTTTCTCAATCCCAGCACAGCCGGCCAGGACAATCAGGTCCGCTAAAGAGACCCTCTTGCCCCCTGAGGCTGAACTGTTGAACTCCTCCTGTATGGCTTCCAAGGTGTTCAAGGCCTTCGCCAACTGCGCGGGCTGATTGACCTGCCAATCCCTCTGCGGAGCCAGACGGATTCTAGCCCCGTTTGCGCCGCCCCGCTTGTCTGAGCCGCGGAAGGTGGAAGCCGACGCCCAGGCGGTCGACACCAGTTGGGAGATGGACAATCCTGAAGCCAGGATCTTGCCCTTGAGGGCGGCAATGTCCTGCCCATCAACCAGCTCGTGATTGACTGCTGGGATGGGATCCTGCCAGATGAGATCTTCACCGGGGACCTCCGGGCCGAGATACCGTGATCGAGGGCCCATGTCGCGGTGCGTCAGCTTAAACCACGCCCTGGCGAATGCATCTGCAAACTGGTCCGGATTGTCCATGAAACGCCGGGAGATCTTTTCATAAACCGGGTCAAACCGCAGAGAGAGGTCAGTGGTCAGCATGCCTGGAGCATGATGCTTCGACGGATCGTGGGCATCCGGGACCGTGCCGGAACCTGCGCCCCCCAACGGTCTCCACTGATAGGCACCTGCGGGGCTCTTCGTCAATTCCCATTCGTAGCCGAAGAGCACCCGGAAGAAGTTATTGCTCCACCTGGTCGGGGTGGGCGTCCAGGTGACCTCCAGGCCGCTGGTGATCGTGTCACCGCCTTTGCCACTACCAAAGCTGCTCTTCCAGCCGAGGCCCTGCTCCTCGATGCTGGCCGCCTCCGGCTCAGCTCCCACGTGGGAGGCGGGGCCTGCGCCATGGGTCTTGCCGAAAGAGTGGCCGCCAGCGATGAGAGCGACAGTCTCCTCGTCATTCATGGCCATGCGAGCGAAAACCTCGCGAATATCCCTGGCTGCTGCGACCGGATCAGGACTCCCGTTCGGGCCTTCGGGATTGACGTAGATCAGCCCCATCTGCACGGCAGCCAGCGGATCTTCCAGCTCCCGGTCGCCCAAATAGCGTTTGTCACCCAGCCATTTGTCCTCAGAGCCCCAGTAAACATCCTGATCCGGCTCCCAGACATCCTCTCGACCGCCGGCAAAGCCGAAAGTCTTGAATCCCATGCTCTCCAGGGCGACGTTGCCTGCCAGGATCATCAGATCGGCCCATGAGATCTTGCGGCCATACTTCTGCTTGATCGGCCAGAGAAGGCGACGCGCTTTATCCAGGCTGACGTTGTCCGGCCAACTGTTCAGAGGCGCGAAACGCTGCTGGCCCCTGCCCCCGCCGCCGCGGCCGTCGCCGGTGCGATAGGTTCCGGCACTGTGCCAGGCCATGCGGATGAACAGAGGGCCGTAGTGGCCATAGTCCGCCGGCCACCATTCCTGCGAGTCGGTCATCAAAGCCGCCAGATCTCTCTTCACTGCCGCCAGGTCCAGGCTGCCGAACTCTTGAGCGTAGTTGAAGCCCTTTCCCATGGGATTGGACAGCGGAGAGTTCTGATGCAGGATATTGAGGTTGAGTTGATTGGGCCACCATTCGCGGTTCGCCATGCCTTTGCCGGTTGTCTGCCTGTTTGCTTCGCTCTTTTCCGGGACCACATTTTCGTCTGTCATAACATCACCTCAACTAAATAAAAGTTAAGACCGAAGAGCCTCTTGTATTCATCCAGAGTTAAAGACATTGACTGACACCGTTCACTCTTTTATTCGTTATAGAATGAAGGCGTTTCTCTTTTACAGCCATATAGATACCGGTATCTATTTAAGATTGATTACTACATGATAATCCAATCATATTAAAAATAATGACTGCAATTTCCTTTTCGCTCAGGACCTAGACTGCAGCCGTTCTATTTGATCCCGCACGGATTTCAGCTCATTTTCCAGATCTCTGGCCACCGCTTCCAGATAGCTTTTCTCCTCTTCAAGCGTAGGCTGGCGGAAAGGCTCGCCGGTGTACCGGACAGCTCCCCTGCCATATCCTACACCTCTGCCGAAGGCGCGGCGGCACCAGGGATTGTAATATCCGGACCTATTCTCTCGAGAGCCGATCCACCACGGCCCCGTACAGTCTCCCCAAGGCATATATTCATTCACCTCTTTTTTTCCGGGCCGGAAAGTGTCCTTGCGGCCCAGTATTAATAACTTATGAGACAATATACTTAAATCTTTCTATTGCGCAAGATTGAAATAAGGCGCCAGCCCAACTAAGACCATGTGTCCCTGTCGAGGAAGGAGAAGAGGTAGGCGCTGGATATCGGAGATGCCATCAGTGCGCTGCTTTATGCCGGAGGGCTGCCCCAGGATTGAGGCAATTTCATTGACTTTAGAGGAGCTGGAAGCGGTGCGTCTGGTGGACCTGCTGGACCTGGATCAGGAGGAGGCTGCATTTTATATGGGCATATCCAGGAAGGCCTTCTGGAACGATCTGATGAATGCCCGAAAGAAGATAGCCACAGCCTTGATCTACGGCCTGGGGCTGAGGATCGAAGGGGGGAGCTTTGTGCTGCGAGGGTCTGAGGCAAGCCAGGAGAGCGATGGCCAGGACCGCCGCAATGATATGTTGCTCATAGAAAGGGAACAGGAGCTTCTTTTATCGCGACAGGAGTATCTTGCCGCCAGGCTGGCGTCATTGAGGGCGGAGGAGAAGGCAGACCTATAGGAAATTTTATCTCAATAGGGGCCGGCCCAGAGGAGATTATCTTTACCATGTTCCATCCAATGCTGATTTTCTGTTTCTCTTTTTTAGGGGGTATGATCAAAAGATTTATATAATTGATCTCATAAGTTATTATTTCAACAGGGATGAAAATGACAAGCGCATCTCCAGAGAAAGAGGCCCGCAAAAAGAGCTGTGACGGAATTTGCAGCGCCTGCGCCGAGAGGAGGACCTGCGATGACCCAAGAGCCCAGGACAGCAACATAGAAGATCGAATGGCTGGAATCAAGCACAAGATCCTGATAGGCAGCGGCAAAGGTGGAGTTGGCAAGAGCACAGTCGCCGTCAACCTGGCTGCCGCCCTGCAGAAAAGGGGCTATAAAGTCGGCATTCTTGACGGAGACATCACAGGCCCGGACATTCCCAAGCTATTGGGGATCGAGAACCAGAAGCTCAAGGCCGGCCCGGGGGGACTGGAGCCGGCGGATGCATCGGGAATCAAAGCAGTCTCCATGGCCCTGCTCCTGAAGAGCCGGGACTCCCCTGTGGTCTGGCGCGGCCCCATGAAGATGGCAGCCCTAAAGCAGTTTGTCTCTGATGTCAATTGGGGAGACCTGGATTTCCTGCTCGTCGACCTGCCTCCCGGCACCAGCGATGAGCCCTTAAGCATTGCTCAGTTAATATCGAGTCTGGATGGTGCCGTGGTCGTAACCACCCCCCAGGAGGTGGCACTGTTGGATTCGCGCAAGGCAGTGAACATGTTTCTCATGATGAAAGTGCCTGTTCTGGGGATCGTTGAAAATATGAGCGGCCTTATCTGCCCTCACTGCGGAAAGCTGATAGAGGTCTTCAAGACAGGTGGTGGAGAGAAGGCTTCTAAGGAATTGAATGTGCCATTCCTGGGTGCCATACCAATGGATGTAGAGATCGGAAGGCTCGGCGATCGGGGTGTGGCCTTCGCGGGGAGGGCAACTGCTGCCGCAGATGCATTCGAGGGGATCGTAAATTCCATTTTGAATAAGCTCAGGCAAAACTGTATTATAGATAGATAACGAATAACCATTAATGGAGTGAAAAGAATGACCAGAATAGGCGTTGTAAGACATAGCGCACCGGATTTTGCGGCCTGGAAGAAGAAATTCGACGAGCGGATGGCGGTAAGAAAGGCCAATGGATGGTCAGGGCATGAGCTCTATTATGATGAGGCAAAGAAAGAGGCTTATGTGGTTCACACTGTAAAAGATGATAAACTGGACCTGGCCAAGAAGCATATGGAGTACTTCAAAGCCCAGGGAAAGAGAATTGAGATGAATCCCTCTGGAAACCCAGATCATTCTTTAATGCCCAAAGGCAACCTGATCGAAGAGACACAATACTGAAGCGCTTGAACGCGGTTCAAGACTGATCCGGATATTCAGGTTGCACCTTATTTTTAATAGCTTTTCGCCTTCTCCGTAGACTTGCATTTGCGTCATCATTAACCACCCACCAAAAGATCTAAATATTTATTCGTATAAGCTCTTAAATAAGCCTCAATTCAGCCTGACATTGAGGCGGTACATGGACCGCAAAGCCGGCACAATTGACGCAAAAAGATTCATCTCCCGCGAGAAGATGGTGTCGGCTCACCCTCCTTTATCCGGGATTGAGCCATTTCAAGCACAGCCTTAATCTCTTTTGGCAAAGAACCTGCATGCAATTGCCCTGGCTGGCAGAAGCTGGTGTCATTCATGAAGGTCGATATAATTTCTCCGGGAACATACACCTACGGCTCCCTGGTCCTGGGAGGAGTGCTTAGGGAGAGAGGACATGCTGTTAAGATAACCACAGATCTGCAATCCCAGGGAAAAGCAACCCTGATCAGCCTCTTCTCCACATTGCAGCTCCTCGATGAGAAGATCAGGGATTTTGTCTCCTCCATCGATAATGTCTATATCGGTGGGCCGGTGGGTTTGTGCCCGGAGATGGTGCTGGGAGAGATGAATGCCAGGGCGGTTGTGACCGGCGAAGGTGAGGAGATTGTGGCCGACCTGGTGGAAAAGGGGCCGGAAGGGCTGCCCGGTGTCGCCTATCGCGAAAATGGAACGATTATAAAAAATCCCTCTCAGCCGGTTAAATCCTTAGACCACGTCCTTCCTCTCATTCCTGACGACCTCTGCCGACAAAATGTACGGGGAGCAAATGTATACATTGAGACTCACCGGGGTTGTCTGGGCGGCTGCACCTTCTGCCAGGTTCCCCGCTTCTTCGGCAGGAGCATCAGGAGCCGCAGCATAGAGAATATTGTGGCAGAGGTAGAGGAGCTGAAGAGGCGGGGCGTAGCCAGGGTGGCCATCAGCGGGGGAACGGGCTCTCTATTCGGCTATCGCAACAGGGTCAATCGGGAGGCATTTGTGCAGATGATAAGATCCCTCTCCGCCATATTGGGCAAGAGGAACCTGTCCGTGCCGGATATGAGAGTTGACCTGGTGGACGAGGCCGTCCTGGAGGCTGTGCGAGATTACACCATCGGCTGGGTCTTCTTCGGCCTGGAGAGCGGTAGTGATTCTATCCTCAAGGATATGAGAAAAGGAGTGAGTGTAGAGGACAACCTGCGGGCGGTAGAGCTGGCCAGGAGAATGGGTGTGAAGGTGGGGGGCAGCTTCATTGTGGGCTATCCCGGCGAGACGAGGGAGGACTTCGAGGATACCCTCAGATTTGCAGAAGAGGCGATGCTCGACGACGTCTTTGTGAGCATAGCCGAACCCATACCCGGCACGCCCCTGGCCGAGACGATGCTCAACAGCTCCCCGGAGGAATTGGCCCTCTATCAGGAGCACAGAGGCGATTATCAGGCTCTCAAGCTATCTGAGGCCGAAGCGAGGTGCTTTGAGCTGATGCTGCATGCCCAGAGCTGCAAGCCCGTCCCGAGAGCCATATCCAATGAGCAGTACAATGCCTATCTCTCCGAGGCCAGGGGCCAGGGTCAGGACATAAAGAAGGTTATGGGACTTTTAGAAAAATACCGGGAGTGCCTGCTCTAAGCCGCGGCTCATGCGGCACTCTAAGGTTCATTGAAACGCGGAGACTGCGGCAGTTTTCTTTTCACTTCATCAATCACCTGGTTTAAGGGGATGTTCAGGTTCTCTGCTATTTTTTTAAGGTCCTCGTACTCGGGCTTGATGCTTATCACCTTGCCATCGATAGAGGAGGTCTTCACCAACACCTCAAAGGTCCGGCCCAGAACTGAAAAGCTATGGGGCTCCCGTGTTCTATCTGCCACAATTCTCGGCACCTCTTGCACCCGGACGCCCAGGGTGCCAGTCTCTTCCATCAATATCCTCAGCAAACGATCGTATGTACTGTGATTCGCAATCACGGAGATCACGCTCACCGGACGGTTCTTCTTTCCCAGCGCATTTGTCACGAAAACGTCCACAGCGCCCTCTTTCAGCAGTTTTTGCGTGGTATAGCCTATGACTTCTCCCGGCAAGTCATCGAGGTTGGTCTCCAAAAGGACAATGCTCTCTCTCGTCGCCCGGAAGTTTTCTCCCTGCATGATTCTAAGCACATTGGGTACTCCAGCCAGCTCACCGTTTCCGGCCCCATAGCCAAGCGCCACAGGCTTCATGGACGGATAGAAATCCACCACAAGATCGGTGAGATTGGCCAGGAGGGCGGCTCCAGTAGGTGTAGTTAGCTCCCTGTTCACGGGCTGCAACGAATAGGCCATCCCATGATTGCAGAGAATTTCCAGTGTGGCGGGAGCCGGGCCCGACATCTCTATTCCATCCATCCTGATGCTGCCGCCTCCAAGGGCAGGAGGGAGGGTGTATACCGTAGCATCCAGGAAATCTTTTTTATCCAGAATCAGGGCTGAACCCAGGACATCGAAGAGCGTATCAAGTGAGGCGACCTCATGATGCCGGAAGCTTCCGCCGTGGATATGAGCTTGTGCGAGAGCCAGGTCACTCAGCACAGAACCGACCAGCATCCCTGCCCTATGGGATAAATTCAGCTTAACGACAAGATCGCGGGCGACTGACTCCAGCTCATCCCTGCTGGAGAATCTCTTTTCTTGGAGCTCGATATGCAGCCTTTGAGCTGAAATACCTCCGCAATTAACCAGGTCCACTCGATAGCTGAAGGCCATGCAGTTAGGAAGCTCTCGCAATGCTCCAGCCAGTGGCTCCAGGATCTCCGGCGAACCTGTAAGATTTATGAGGGAGGCAAGTAGCTTGTCCCCTGAAATCCCAGCAGTCTTTGGATCTACCAGCAGCGTTTTCATAGAGATTAGGGCATGCCCTCTGCGGGTTGATTTAAGGAGCCGTAGATTTTGCGGGCAATGCGGGCCACATCGAGGGCGTTCTTTCTGCCTCCCGGTATGGCTCTGGTGAGATAAGCTCCATCCTCTGCCTTTTTAGATGCGGACTTTTCCTCTTCTCCGAGCAGGGCGCCTATCGCAGCCGGGATGGTAATGTTGATGATGGTATGGCCGATGTACTGCAGTTCCTGGGCCAAAACCGCTCCCGCAAATATTGCGGTTCCCATGTTGGGATCATCTCTGCCCTTGCCTAAAAGAGCAAAGTCAGGGACCGTCTTGGCGGATAAGTCCTCTATATGGTATTTCTTGTCGTCGATCTCCACATCATAGGAGATGAAGGAGTCAAATCCCCAGAACTTATCTGTGAACCGGTCCGTTCTGCGTGCCTGGGCCCGGAGAGCTGTGAACTTGAGGCTTATCTTCTTGCCCGTAAATGCAGAGAGCACTGCCGAGCCTCTCATCTCCACGTAGGCTTTGCGTTCCTCGTCCAATGTCCGGGCTGCATCCTCGATCTTCTTTCCTGATTTCAGGAGATTGTAGACTGCTGTAGCCCGCCGGTAGATGGCCCGGTCCCTCACGTCCTCACCAGCAAGAATGCAGGCACGGCTTATGGGTCCACGGCTGACTTCTTCCGCCTTTCGAGCGATGGTGTTCAGGGCGCAGAGGGACATCTCAGGATCGATAAAGGACTTCATCTTATAGTTTTTGATCTCTTCGGCCACCGAGAAGACATCTCCGCCGTGCTTCATCATCAACCTCAATGCCGGCACTACATCGCCGCATAGATGGCCAAGGGGCGGATTGACGGGACCGCCAGAAAATCCTGCGCCGATCACGGACGATTCCTCAAAGCCGGCAAAGATCTCATTCAAGGCCATGGAACCGATTACAGACGGCCCGCCTATGTCTTTGAGAATGAGGCCGAAGTCGCCAATCACCCTGGCAGAATCCAGCTCATCCCTAGTTCCCCGAATATGCAGTTTCTCCGGGAGCTTCGCTGCTTCAATTGCTCCTTTGCCGGCCAGATAAGCAGAGTCCACGCTTCCAAAGGCACCGAACTCTTCGCCCAGAAAGGCATCGGGATGTACCAGTTCCATAGCCACAGTGGCCCCTATGAAGGCCGGCCAGAGAGGATATGCGGTGATTCCAGCGCCATTCATGCTATTCATCATGGCCTCAGTTCCGATGCGGGCGGCATTTCGGGCCAGTTCTGGGAAGTTATAGTCCTCGCCCAGAGCGCTGTGGCCGTATATCGCTCCTCCGGCAATGAATGGAGGCAGGACCGACCCATCGACCCGGGTAAGTTTCTTATCCATGAGATGTTCGTAGACTGCCAAATAGGCGGGGAATGCCGGAACACGATGGGTGAACTTGGATGTAACAAGGGCGATGGCGCTGGTCCTGGCGGCACCGGCATGCATCCTGGCTATAGCGCCAAGCTTCCTGTTGCCCATCGGCACACCGGCACGGGCGCAAGTTCCGCAGAAATATGCCAGGGAAGCCACAAGCAAAGCGGCGTTCTCAGGCGAAGCCCCAGCCTGCATGGCCTCTTTAACGGCCTTTTCTATGACCTGATCCAGAGGAATATGAGGAAAAGATGCATCGATCATGGTCATGCTGCTCATAAGCCGCATCTCAGGGGCGCTTATGCCGCCGAAGGTATCTTCAGCCAGCGAATTGGCGGCGCAGAATACCGGGATCACCAGAGACCCATGACCTTTAGTTGCTGCTTCGATCTTGTCGTTGGTCATATAGTCTGGTTTGAATGTTGCCGCCAATGATGCAGCCAATATTACCTTCAAGTTCTCTTCATTCATCCTTTCTGACCTCCATCGTTGTAGATAAACTGACGGCCAATAAAATATAAAAACCCTATCAATGTAAGAAAAACAATCTCTAAAAAAGAAGAAAAGATGTAGGTCTCTCGACCTACACAGAGGGCATGACCAAGGACCTCTCGCCTGCAGCGCGGAACTCGCGTGCACCGCCCTTGCCGAAGCAATCGCGGATGTTGGTCCAGTCGAAGACCAGGCCGGGGTTGGCGAAGCAGACCTTGATCAGGGGGTTGACGGCGAAGGCGTCCATGCGGCCGGCATGTGCGGCGCTGGTGATGCCTGCGTACTCGCCCTGGTGGCCCACGTTCATGGCGTAGTTGGGATAGTTGGCGCCCCTCAGCTCCAATGGATTGCCCTCGTCGGACTGGTAGGAGAACACGTTGGTTGGACCGCACTGATCCTGCAGGTCGTAGCCGA
>CAYQKI010000040.1:0-17434 GCA_964418105.1 uncultured Methanotrichaceae archaeon
CCTCGGCATCCTGGGTCTTGGCGATCTCCACCATCATCTTGGCGGCGGGATGCTCGATGTCCATCTCTTTAAGAATGGTGACGCCGTCGTTGGTTATTACCACATCGCCCATGGTGTCGACCAGCATCTTGTCCATGCCCTTGGGGCCGAGGGTTGTGCGCACTGCTCCGGCCACTGCCTTGGCGGCCATGATGTTCGACCTCTGTGCTTCCCTGCCAGCCGTTCTCTGGCTGCCTTCCTTGAGAATAAGTACGGGTGTTCCACCAAATTGTCCTGCTGCCATTTAAGTACCTCCAATGCGATTAGATCAAAGTGAGTTATCGGGTGTTTGAACTTCTATATAAATGATTCGGACCATGTTGCCATTTGGCCGCCCCAAAACACATCATTTCCAGGATCACGGGAGGATCTTTCTACCTTAGATCCTCTTTTCTGAATGTGCACTCCCCATCTATCTGCACCCGCTCCGGCAAGCCTCCAAACTTCGCCCGCCAGATGAGCTCGCCAATCTCCTCCCTCATCACCCTGGCTATGCCGATGAGGGATGTGGTGGGCCGGGCATTGACGTCCACCGCTCGCGGCCTCTCGCCCAGCACAAAGTCAATCCCGGCGTAGCCGGACAGCCCCAGGGCAACTGCCGCTCTCTTTGCCTGCTCCCAGATCTCGGCAGCGCGGGGCGTCCTGTAAGGCACCTGGCTTCCCTGGTAGCTCATGCCGTCCCCCTCGAAGCTGATGAGCTGGCGGTTGATGGTGAGGGGCAGAAATCGATCCCTTCCGCAGATGAAGCTGGCCGACAGGTGCAGCCCCTCATGATAGCGGGTGACGATCTCATCCGGCCCGGCCCGAGCAAAAGAGGTGATGCGAACGCCCTCCGAGCCACAGCCCACCCGGGGCTTGACCACATAGCGCAGGCAGCCCTTTTCCACAGGATCGGGCCTCTGCACAATCTCAGCCACAGCCACCCCCGCCCGCTGCAGCGCCCTGGTGCAGAGCATCTTGTCTGCAGCCAGGCGGGCAGCAGCGGGGCTGGAGCCCAAATTGACCATGCCCCTCTCCAGGATTTCAAAGAGCTGCGGCTGCAGCCCATCCGGGGCGATGGCAAGCCCTGCATCGGCGCTGCCCTGCAGTGCTGCCAAAAACTCCTGCTCGCCTTTGACGAAAATGGGCTGGCCGGCGGATACGGCCGGGCCGGATGTGGGATAGACTACCTCATGGCCAGCCCTCTCGAAGCTTTTGGCCAGGACGGAGAGCATGGCCCGCCCCTCCAGCTCGTGCGTTCCGCCCAGGCCCAGAGCCGAGGCGTACTCTGCCAGCAGAATCTTCATGCGGACTGCTGGGCCCTCAATTGTACTTAATATTGAGCATGTGTTTTTCAGGCTTGTCGGGAATTTTTAACTAAACCACAGAGGCTAAACCGGATTTGGCTCTTCGCTATTTCATATAGGTAGCCTAAAGTGACTACCTTTGGCATCTTCCACCCGTCTCTGATTGCCATACCAAAACATACTCATCAGTTCACAGCACTGTCCCCATCAGCACATCGATGATGATGGCCGCAAAGAGGACTGCCCGGTAGTTGGCGGACTGGTAGAAGAGCCTCTCCCCCCTCTCCGCCGTGGGGTGGCGAACGAAGTCCAGGTTCTGCAGGAGCAGCCATCCTCCGGCCAGGCCGGCAGAGGCCAGGTAAAGCCATCCCAGATGAGCGGAGATGCCCAGGGCAATGGATAGAACAACCCCAATTATCCAGAACCCGGCCACCATCCTGGCCGTGGCTGGGATGCCGTAGGTGGCTGGAGTTGTGGGAATTCCCTTCGCCCTGTCCCCGGCCACGTCCCGGCTGGCGTCGCAGTTGGTGAAGCCGAAGTCGGTGATGCCGATCATGGACGCCAGAATCAGGCCGGCAGGATGCAGCCCGGGGCCGGGCGCGAGAAGCCCCGCCGGCTGCATGGCCAGCCAGACCCCCAGGGGCACCAGCCCGAAGGACAGCCCCACAAAGACCCAGGAGAAGGGCGTATTTCTCTTGGCCCACTTGGAGTAGATGGTGATGAGAACTGTGGCCAGCACCAGGACGGCAAAGCTCTCCGGGTTGAGGTAAAGCGCCACCGCCGCCGCCACCAGGAAGAGAAGGAGAGACCACAGCTCTGCGTCCCTTTTGCTGAGCTGGGCGGAGGGCAGGGGCCGGTCCGGCATTCCTACGGCATCCACGTCTATGTCGCAGCAGTCGTTGTAGACGTAGGAGCTGGTGATGGCGCAGTAGGCGCCCAGGGAGGCGATGAGGAAAGGCAGAACCTGGGGGAGCGTCCCCTGCACGGCGTAAACCGCCAGGAGGGCCGCTGCCGCGGGCATGGCCAGGTCCATGGCAGCCAGAGGCGGGCGCAGCAGAGCTATGCGGGCTTTGAATTTGGAGGGGGATGGGCAGGGGTTCATCGGCTGGAGGCTCCCGTTCCTTCAGATGAGACCGGCTAAGAGATCCAGATGCTCGTCCGGCTTTGTGAGATAATCCAAAAGCCCGGCCTCCCTGATCAGCGGGTACATCTCCCGCCCTCTGGACAGTCCCAGTCTGCTCAGAGCCCGGCTGCCGGGCGCGTCCATTCTGCGCAGCTCACCGGCCTCAGGGCAGCGGATGTTCCTGATCCAGCCCTCCCTGGTGAAATAGTAAGCACCCCCTCCCCGATCCTTGAACGGCTCATAAAGGGAGGAGAAGTCCCTGCTCACAAAATTGGCCATCTTGAGGGTCCTGTTGGAGCGATTGATGGTGACATGGCCGTATCCGGGTGGGACCAGCACCTTGTCTCCCGCCTGGGCAAAGACCGCCGCCACGTCCCTGAGGTCCTGGCTTTGCAGCAGATAGAGGGCTTCTCCCTCCAGCACCTCGTACAGCTCCGGATATGTGACCGTCCCGCCTCTGGCCGTGGGGTGGTAGTGGCCGGCGGTCTTGATGTATTCGCATCCGAGCATATGAGGCGGTATAATGGTGATGTCGTAGCGCAGGCCCTGCTCGAGGAGCTTCTCCCTGTCCGCCCGGCTCAGGTACAGATCGCGATACATGTAATAAAGCTCAAAGTCCTCCGCCGCCTCCAGCCAGCTCCGGTCGTATATCACTTCCCGCATATCAAAGAGCCGGCGAACGTCGGGCTTGACGCTCTTGCCGCCAAATTCCAGTTGCATCTTCCCTTGCACCTCGTCCCCTCATCCAGGGCTTTCTTCAATTGCACCCTTCGCTTTCCTGGGATTTATACGATCGCATGATTTTCCCAGAGGCAACGGTACAAAAGCACAGCTAGTTGAAGCGCCACGTACAGGCTTCATTGATGTTTGCCTCAGGCTTCTATTCGGGGGTCTGGGCTCTGCACCACCCCATCCTAACAGGCCTGGGGGCTGTTTATTGTGAAGTACTCCGTGAGCTCCTTTCTGTAGTCCACAATGACGTCAACCTTCCAGGTTCCCGGCATGCGGGCCACATCTGTGCCATTGATCTTCAGGCAGCTCCAGACCGGAGCGGCCCACATTCCCGTGAATCCATCAATGGCCGGGATGGTGCTGAATGTCCGGGCGTAGGTTCTTCCCTCCGGCCAGTACCATCTCCACTCCACCTTATGCACTTTGGAGTCCCTCCAGACGAGAAGCCAGGAAGCGACCTGCTTGTCGTCGGTGGTAAACGTATATGTCCTGTACAGCGGCATGCCGCTCGGGCTTATCTCTTTGGCGATGGTATGCTCGGATAGCGGAAAGAAGCTATAATGGGATGCCACGACCACGCCACCGGAGAAGAGCACGGCCAAAAGGGCTAATGCTATCAAATTCACTCTCATTGCTACTCACCATTACTCCATAAGTTTATTGCGACCCCAATAGTATAATAATTAACTGTACCATAAAAAGATGACGATTGACCGGGTGTAAACCGGCCTTCAACGGAGCTGGCCAGGAGCTTAAACTCAGATTCTGCGCAGGGCTATGCCCCGCAAAGCCGCCAGCTCGCCGGGCATGTCCACCGCCCGAACCACGCTGTCTATCACGTGGCAGTCGCTGCTGGCCACGCAGACGTTGCCCCCCTCCGATCCCCTCACCTTGAGCTGCCGGTCGACGTCTGCCGCAGTCTCCGCTCCGCCCGGCAGCCCTCTCTCCATCATCATCCTGCGCATCAGACTGGCCAGGCTGCCGCTCCCGCTCATGGGCCGGTCCAGCAGCACCTCTGCTCTGCAGGGGCGGGCCAAAACCAGCAGGTCGAAGATCTCCATCAATGCCCGCACGGTCTGCCCTGTGGGACGGAATGCGGAGAACAGGCCCCGCGCATCCCGGCAAAAGCCGTCATCGCAGAGGTATACAGGATAGCCCTGTAGCAGGCTCTCCGCTGTGATCAGCACATTGTAGCCGTCCACAAAAATAGTCATCCCGCAGGCTTCGCGCAGCATTGCCCTCTTTGACCTGCGATACTGGGCTAGCTCATCGGCGGCGACGGACCTTGCCAGCACAAATCTCTGCTCCTTTGCCAGACGGTGATGGTCGCAGACAAAGCGCAGGGCTGAGTCTGCCGGATAGCATCGCCCGAGCAGATAGCGAAGGTCATGAGCAGCCTGCTGCATGGGCAAATCTGCCCCGCCCGCCTGCCGTTCCACCTCTGCCCGGCCTTCATTATCTCCTATGGGCCTGGCTCTTCTGCGATCCTCTTGCTCGCCGATTCTCTCACATCCCGAAAGAGATCCCCGCCCCGTGCGTCCACGGCCACGATCATGGGGCCCATGTCCAGGGCCTCGAACTGCCAGAGGGACTCAGCCATACCCAGCTCCTTGAGGTGAACGCCCAATACTCTGAGCTGCCGGGCGGCGGCTGCCCCGCAACCCCCTGGGTAGGCCAGGTAGACGGCTCTGCCCAGAAAGGGCGCAGCCGGCAGGCCCCCTTTGCCTATCAACGCCCGCACACCCAGCCTCAGGATCTCTTCCGTATACCGTTCCAGCCTGCCGCTGGTGGTCGGCCCGGCGGAGAGAACCCTCTCATCACGGATCAGAGGGCCACAGTGGTAGAGCGCCGCCCCTTGCAGGGAGACGGGGCAGCCCTCCCGGCGCATGAGGGCATGGGCCTTGTCGCGAGCTGTGAAGACGGTGCCGCTCAGAAATACCAGGTCGCCTGCCGAGAGGGCGAGAACATCCTCTACGGACAGAGGCGTCCTGAGATGGTGCTCGATCACCTGATCACCTCCGTAGCGCATCGATTGGCCCAGCACTGAAAGTTCACGGCCACGGGAAGAGATGCCGTATGGCAAAAAGCCCTCTCTATCTTCAGGCCGAGGACGGTGGTGTCCCCGCCCAGCCCCATGGGGCCTATGCCCAGGCTGTTGATCCTATCAAGAAGCTGCACCTCTTCCCCGTCCTCAGAGATGCCGCTGCTGCCCAGAGAGTGCATGGCTAAGAGCGCCCTCTTGGCCATCCGGGCGGCCAGGTCGAATGTTCCGCCCAGGCCGATGCCCAAAAAGAGGGGCGGACAGGCATTGGCAGCCCTCTCGGCCACGCTCTTCACAATGAAATCCAGGGGATCGTCGGCGGGATTGAGCATGCCCAGGAAGCTCATGTTCTCGGAGCCCGCCCCCTTGGGAAATGCGCTGAGCGCCATGCCGCATCCGTCCACATAGTCGATAATTATGTCGGGGATGCCCATGCCGGTGTTGTCTCCGCTGTTTTTGCGGGTCAGGGGATGGACGGCATTGGGCCGCAGGGGGACGGCCTCTGTGGCGGCGCGCACCCCCTCGGCCACCGCATCCGCCAGTGAAAAGCCCAGGTTCAGACCTCTGCCCACCTGCACATGGAATATGGGCAGGCCCGTGTCCTGGCAGAGAGGCAGAGCCCCTTCCTCTGCCAGGCGCACATTGTCCAGCATGAACTCCAGGTGATGCCTGGCCAATGGCCGGCTCTCTCTCTCTTTCGCCTGCTCGATTCTCTTCAGCACCCAGGCGGGAAGCGACGTCTCAGCCCTCTGCATGGCGCGCATAGCTGCGGCAGCGACCTCCCCCCTCTGCACCTCGCGGTCCACCATATTCCGCCCTCCTATTTGCGTTCCTGCTCTCTGCTCCTCTCCGGTCATGCCTTGCTCGCTGGCTGTCCCGGATTGATCTTTATTGGCCGGGACTGCTCCGGCAGCTTGAGGGATGTAACGGCCCCCAGCGCCCTCTCCATGGCATCCTTGTGCAGGTCACCGGAGGTGTGTATGCCGCCCGGTGTGCCCCGCACCGCCCGGCAGGGGTACTGCTGGCAGAACAGGCCGGTCATGGAGGGGGCCTCCTGCACCGTCTTGCCGACGATCCCCTCTGCCGCATGCCAGGTAGCCCCGCAGGGCGAGCCGCGAACGACTCTGACCCGGCTGATGCGGCCGTCCTCTGTCTCCACCTCCAGCTCCGGCCGGCCGAGCTTTCTGGCGAATTCATCGACCACGGGAACGCCGCACTCCTCCAGGGTGCAGCAGATCTCATCCACTTCGATGTGAATGCCATATCTGTCCGCGATCCTCTCCAGCTCGCCGATGGAGCCCGCCCGCCCTATGCCTCCCGGAATTATGGCCGCCTTGACGCCTCTCTCCCCTGCCATGCGCACGATTTCAGGAGTGAGGTCCGGATGGAAGGTATAGAGGATGAGCAGATCCGCCTGGAAGATCCTGGGATCGAGATTGAGATCCTTTAAAAACTCCTCAGGATCCTCTATGAAGCCGGGAAGCACCTGGGGAACCTCCACGGACACAACCTGAAAGTCGGTGTGTTTGGTGATGGTATCCATCAGGCGCTCTCCGTACTTGCCTCGCTTGACTACGCCAACCAGCATGCTGCATGGGATGGCGGAAGGGGTTAATAGAGATTTGCCGGGGCGTTTATATCACCGGATGCAATCTTGCAAGAACATACAACTCAGGATGGCCACAGGCCTGTCCTTATGTCTTATATCAAAGCAGCTACATTGATGGCCGCGAAATGAGCGAAATGAAAGCCACTTCTGCAGTCAGCCGCCCCATCCCGGCCATTCTCATCGCCGGCACTCATAGCGGCGTGGGCAAGACCACAATCACCCTGGGCCTCATGGCAGCGCTGCGCGCCCGCGGCCTCTCTGTGCAGCCCTTCAAGGTCGGCCCGGACTTCATAGATCCCTCCCATCACGCTGCAATCTGCGGCAGGCCTTCCCGCAATCTGGATCCCTTCATGATGGGCGAGGACGGCGTGCGCCGCTGCTTTGCCTCTGCGCTGCCCGGCGCTGATGTGGCTGTGGTGGAAGGGGTCATGGGGCTCTTCGACGGCATGGACGGTGGTGATGTCTCCTCCTCCGCCCAGGTGGCCAGGATCCTGGACCTGCCGGTTCTCCTGGTCATCAATGTGCACGGCATGTCGCGCAGCGCTGCCGCCATTGAGAAGGGCTTTGCCGGATATGACCCGCGAGTGCGGTTAGCAGGCACAATCCTGAACCGGGTGGGGTCGGAGAGGCACCTGTCCATGCTCAAGAGCAGCCTCACCCTGCCCATATATGCCGCTCTGCCCAGGGAGAAGGATATGGAGATGAAGAGCCGCCACCTGGGCCTGGTGATGGGCTTTGAAAAGGAGCATGACCTTCAGGCCCTGGCCTCCTGGCTGGAGAGTCATGCGGCCATAGAGGAGATCCTGAGGCTATCCAGGCCATATAGCCCTGCCGCGCCGCAGGAAGGGGAACGGGAGAGGCCGGCCTGCACAGGGGATGCGGTATCCATAGGCATTGCCTGGGATGAAGCCTTCTGCTTCTACTACCATGAGAACCTCTCCGAATTGAAGAGGTGGGGAGCGCGCCTGGTCTGCTTCAGCCCCCTGCGCGATGATCTGCCCGATGTGGACGGCCTTTACATCGGCGGAGGCTATCCTGAGCTGCATGCTGGAATTCTTCAGTCGGCACCGGCCCGCAGGCAGATATTGAGAGCCTCAGAGGACGGCATGCCCATATACGGAGAGTGCGGCGGCCTGATGTACCTGGGGCAGGCACTGGAAGCTGAAAATGGCAGGTACGAGATGGTGGGAGCTCTTCCCGGCACAACCGTCATGGGCAAGCGCCTGGCGGCTCTGGGCTATGCCGAGGCCGAGGCCGTCCTGGACAGCCCTCTGGCTGCAATGGGCAGGAGCATTCGGGGGCACGAATTTCACTACTCGCATTTCGACTGCGACCGGGATGCGCGCTTTGCCTTTCGGCTGCACCGGGGAAGGGGCATTCGCGACGGGTGGGATGGCCTGGTGGAGCATAATACCATAGGTGGCTACTTGCATGCTCATTTCTATTCATTGTCCGTCGAGAGGTTCATAGAGAGCTGCAAAGTATACAAAAGAGCATAGACGCCTCACTTTGCCGACCTTTTTTCAATGGAGAAGGAGATGGACAGTCTGGAGAATGGATAGGGGATCTGCTCATATTTCGGATGGAAAGCCTGGAATGATATATTCGCGATGGCTTCGCTATATTCCACTTCCAGAGAAAAGACGGCCAGTTCTCATCGCAGGCAATTTTATTTGGGCTGCAATTTGCAAATGAGGGCGAATCAATAGCAGAAAATGGTACTGGATCAGATTCTATTTAAAAAGAAATCCTGAAATCCCATCTGCCGCTTATTCATTATAAAATATATCGATTCGTTCTGGAGAAAAGCTTAAATGCAGATCTGAGTACTCATACCAACATAGGTAATGGAGTGTTAACTATGAGCAAAATAACAAGTGGAATTGTGCTCTTCTCTCTCCTGATGGCCCTCTCCCTGGGAGTTGCCTTCGCTGAGTCTGAAGTTGCCGCTGTTGAGAATGCAACCGAGAACGCAACCGTAAATGAAACTGCCAACATCACTATCAATGAGACTGTTAACGCAACCATCAACGAGACCGTTAACGCCACTGAGAGTGTGGCTGAGGCAGTACCTGCTTAAATTCGAGGTTTGAGTTGAACTATTCTCCGTCCGCGAGACGGAAGAATGGCAGGGTCTGTCCCTGCCGGTCATTTTTCCATACAAAGAAATTTTTAGAAAGGCTTATATTTTTCCGATAACAGCATGGCATGAGGTATGAATATGAGATGCTTTAGTGCGATGATACTGCTAACCGTATTATTGGCCCTCTCGGCAGGGCCGGTGCCGGGCCAGGATGCCCTCAACATCACGAACATCATCAATACCACAAATGTCACAAATCTCACCAATATCACCAATGAGACTGTGGTTGTAGCTGCCGAACCCATTGCAAATGTCACAGCGCCGGCGGTAGAGGCCGCAGAGCCTCTGGCTGCCGTTGCCGCCGCACCTGTAGCCGATGAGGCGTCAGCCGTGGCTGAAGAGATTGTCGCCGCTACAGAGGTAGCCGAAGTGGAGGAAGCGGCTGCAGTTCCTGAGAGTGCCACAGCCCCGGATAATTCGAGATTCAAGCAGCTCTCCGAGTACGTCCCTTCAGGATTTACGGCACTGGGAAGCGCCCAGTCCCTAACATATACGGATGTCTCCCAGACCGTCAACCGGGCGGCTACATTCACCCGTGACGCCGGCGAACTGTCTCCGGCGGTGAAGGTGGCCATCACCCGCGTGGGCACCGGGGACGACAAATTCGTTGAGGTGACCAATAAGGCCGTAGGAGAATGGGACATCAGCGGCTGGGCTCTTGCCTCCGCCGGAAACATAACATTCACCTTCCCGTCTCTGACTCTGGAAGAGAATGCAGTTGTGCGGGTTCATGAGGGCGAGGGCATCGGGAGCGAGACAGACATCTACACCAACAGCAGTGCTCCACTGTGGATAGATAACCAGGTATCCCTCCAGGATGCTGAGGGAGATATCATATCCACATACGATGTCTCCGTCACCCCGGCGGCCAGCGCCTGGGTCAATCCTCTGGCCAACCAGATTCAGTACTGAGCAAGCAGCCGCGATTTTTTTAGCGGCATATTTCTTTTTATGGCAAGAGCCAAAAGAGTTTTACCCTTTCTCGACAGAACCTCCTGCATGAGGCTTCTTATGATATCGGCACTGGTTGTTCTGCTCTGCAGCCAGGCGGCGTTCGGCCAGGCCAGCGAAGGCGATATGAATGCATCTCAACTGCGAGACCTGGTGGTCAACTCATCGGCAGATCTGCAGTCCTATCGCTTCTCCATGCAGATGGATCACAAGATAGACATGATAAACGCCAGCTCAGGCGAGGTCGATACGGCTTACCTCAATTCCCTGGGCCGCGGCGCAGCCGACATGGCAAGAGCCCGCATGAAGCTCTCCCTGGCCGCTCTCAGCTATGAGATGAGCGACGAAGAGAACGCCACGGCCATTGCCCTGGATGAGTACATGGTCAATGACACAGTCTACCTGAAGATGAACGGAGAGTGGAGCGCCATGAATATGGGGCAGGGCTCCGACCCCTGGTCCAGCCAGAGCAATTTGGAGCAGCAGATCGAACTGTTCAGCAGCTCCAACCTCACACTCATCGGCTCGGAGTCTGTGGAAGGCCGGGACTGCTACAAAGTGTCCGCCAGGATCGACCCGGCCTCAGCAACCGGCTTAATGTCTGAACAGCTCAATTCCGTAATTCCCATGGGCCTCATCAACCTCTCCAGCCTGCTGGGCAATATGAGCCTGGATGCTTATTACTGGATTGCCAAAGACACTCATACCGTTATGAGGACCGATATCATGGAGGACTTCGTAGTGGATCTGCGGTCAATGGGCCTGTCTGAGGATTCTGCCGGCCAGGAGATGAGAGTTAGCGGAGAGACCTCCATGATCTTCTACGGCTTCAACGAGAGCATAAACATCACCCTTCCCCAGGAGGCGGAGGATGTGCAGGCCTCCCCACTGGGCCTGTTGCTGTCATCCGGCTCAGATGCGGATGAGCCTGAGGGCTGCGACCAGGAAGAATATGGAGGAGAGGTGTCCGGGGAAAGCGTTGAGTTCGATAAAAACGCACTTTAAGTCAATGACATGGGGCGGGACAAAGCGCCCCGCACCATGCCGATTATCATCGCTGCACTCTCTTTCTAGTTTCCATCCGTCTCTGTGCGTACTCTGTGTCCTCTTTGCCTCAGTGGTGAAAACGTCGTTAGCCATTGGTTGCACCCAATAGCCACGAACGGCCACCACAGAGACAAGGTGTCAATAAACCACAGTAATTAGCGAGGAGCCCCTTTTAATGCCCCAGATGGCCCCCGCCCGACCCGCCTTCTAACGGCCCGGCGTCCTCATATCCCTGCCTCTGCCCCGTGCCCGCCAGACGGGCCAGCTTCTCCGGATAGAGCAGCAAGCGCACGGCGTTGAGAGCGTGCTCCTCCGCCCGCCTCTCCGCAAGCCACGCTAAAGTCTTTTCGTCCCCGGCCTCATCCTCGTGCACAAAGACTTCGATGATATGCCGGTTGGTCAAAAGTTGAGCGGCGATCAGGCCGGTGGAGGCCTCGTGGGCGCACATCTTGTCCTTGGTAGCCGCGCCGGGCATTCCCAGAGCCATGACGATCTCGCACTTCTGCTCTTCCAAAAGCTTCTTGGCGGCCACAGGCAGGTCCTTGATGCCTGGCACTGTATAGCGGACGATCTCCACTGATGCCTCCTTCTTGATGGCGGAGATGGCGGCCCGGGCCATGTCCACCCGGGCGAAGGTGGTGTCGGCGATGCCGATGCGTAGCATATCATCTGATGCACAAAAATAGATCATATGCCTGTCGCTCTGCACGGCAGCGACTTGCCAAAAAAGCTCCGCTAATATAGCTTCAACCGATATATTTATTAGGGGGAAATTATGGTGCTGGTGGTTTGTGGCCAGGGGGCGGCTTTTGTTACAATCTCCCTTCCTTTACCTTTTAGCCGCCCTCCGGCCCTTTCCTCCTTTCCATCCAGCAATGGGGATGAATAGGACGGTTAAACCTATGCCAATTATTAGCAGATTAATTTGTCGGATGAGCAGTTTATCCACAGTACCTGCATCCCGGCACAGTCTCCCCGTTGCCCAGGTAGAGCACCTGGCTTTTGCACCCGTAGCGGAAGACTGTGACCCCTTTGCACCCCAGGTCACAGGCCAGGTTGAAGACATCCAGGACATCCGCGGGCGTCGCCCCCTCCGGCAGGTTTACCGTCTTGGACACGGCGTTGTCCGTATGCTTTTGAAAGGCAGCCTGAATTTTGACATGCTGGCGGGCCGGGATCTCCATAGCCGTCACAAAAAGCTCCCTGATGTCCCGAGGGACAGCAGCAATGCTCGCAGCCGTGCCTTTTTTTGCCAGCTCCGCCTCTAGATCCCGGCTATAGAAGCCGCGTGCCCGCGCCATCTGCTCAAAGAGGGGCGAGACCTCCGGCAGGAGCGCCCCGTCCAGTGCCCGGCGCACATAGGCCAGGGCAAAGAGCGGCTCGATGCCGCTGGAGGCTCCGGCGATGATGCTTATGGTCCCGGTCGGAGCCACGGTGGTCACTGTCGCGTTTCTCATGGCCGGCCAGCCCCTGAGCTTCGACTGCTCCAGCAGTGGAAATGAGCCGCGCTCCTCCCCCAGCCGGGCCGACATCTGCCGCCCCCTCTCCGAGATGAATCTCATGACATCCTCCGCCAGGCGGGCCGCTTCTTTCGAATTATAGGACACTCCCATCTGTATGAGCATATCGGCAAAGCCCATCACCCCCAGGCCTACTTTCCGTGACTGGAGCGTCACCTCTTCGATCCTGGGCAGAGGATAGCGGCTGGCATCAATTGCGTCATCCAAAAAGCGGACGCCAAGATCGACCAGCCCGGCCAGGCGCTGCCAGTCCAGCTCTCCTCGCACTACAAGTTTAGAGAGGTTGATGGAGCCCAGGTTGCAGGACTCGTAGGGCAGCAGCGGCTGCTCGCCGCAGGGATTGGTGGCCTCGATCTCCCCAGAAATGGGGTGCGCCTCATTGATCCTGTCGATGAAGATCATCCCCGGGTCGCCCCCCCGCCAGGCCGCTGTGGCGATCTGGCTCATGATCTGTGCAGCATCGATCCCCCCCTGAGACAGGCCTGTGCGGGGATTGATCAGTTCGATATCTTCCCCTCGCCTGGCGGCGCTCATGAATCCGTCTGTCGCCGCCACGGAGATGTTGAAGTTCTCCAGCGATCCTGGCCTCTCCTTGGCATGGATGAACTCCAGGATGTCGGGATGATCGACCCGCAGCACCCCCATGTTCGCTCCCCTCCGCCGGCCCCCCTGCTTGATCACATCCGTCGCGGCATCGAATATGCGCATGAATGAGACCGGACCGGATGCCACGCCCCCCGTAGAGCGCACCACGTCGCCCCTGGGGCGCAGCCGGGAGAAGGAGAAGCCCGTGCCGCCTCCGCTCTGGTGGATGAGGGCCATGCTCTTGAGGGCCTCGAAGATGTCGGGCAGCGAGTCCAAGACGGGCAGCACAAAACAGGCGGACAGTTGCCCCAGCGGCAGGCCAGCGTTCATCAGGGTGGGCGAGTTGGGCAGAAATTGGAAATCGGCCATCGTTCGCAGAAATTCGCGGCGATAAAATTCACCGTCGCCTCCGTATTTCTTCTCAGCCAGGGCCACATGGCCCGCAACCCGGCCCAGCATCTGCTCCGGCGTCTCGACCACCAGGCCCCTCTCGTCGCGACGCAGGTACCTCTTCCTCAGGACTAGCATGGCATTGGCGGAGAGAGGCAGGCGGGACATCCCGGAGGCAATAGCTGCTCCTCTCTTCGGCGGCTGCCCGCAATCGCCCTCTGATTCACGGGCGCCGTTCTCTTTCTCCGTCGCAGTCATCAGGGCCTCCCTATACGATCATCATACGGAATCGATATAAACATACATGCTAAAAGTGATCCCAATCGCTTTGAAGAGGTTCACTGAAATGAAGATCGCCATATCCGGAAAAGGAGGAGTGGGCAAGACCACCCTGGCCGGCACCCTGGCCCGGCTCTTCGCTCGCGACGGCTACAACGTCCTGGCCATAGACGCTGATCCCAGCATGAACCTAGGCTCAGCCCTGGGCATCACCCAACTGCCCAAGCCCGTCACCGAACACAAAGACCTGGTGGAGCAGAGGGCGGGAATGCCGGGCGGCATGTTCAAGATGAACCCCAAGGTCGACGATGTGATATCCATGTGCGGCTGCACCGGCCCGGACAATGTGAAGCTGGTGGTCATGGGCACCATCGACTCCGGCGGCTCGGGATGCATGTGCCCGGCCAATGCCTTCGTCAAAGCCCTCATCAGGCATGTCATCGTCCGGGAGAAGGACCTGGTCATAATGGACATGGAAGCGGGAATCGAGCACCTGGGAAGGGCCACTGCCCGTGGGGTCGACGCCATGATCGCCGTGGTGGAGCCGGGCATGAGGTCCATTGAAACTGTGGAGAGGATCATGCACCTGGGAAAGGAGATCGGCATCACCAGGTACTTTGCGGTCATCAATAAGGCCGACAACCCCGGCCCTGTGGCCGACAAGCTGGCAGCCATGGGAATCCCGGTGCTGGGCACTATACCCTTTGACAGGTGCCTGGTGGAGGCCGACCTGGCCGGAAAGCCGCCCATAGAGGTCGACTGCCCGGCTGTGCAGTCCATAGGCAAGATCAAGGCCAAGCTGGAAGAGATGTTCGGGGAGAAGAAATAGGGCTCCTCGCCCGTTCGTGGCTATTGGGTGTAACCGATGGCTAACGACGTTTTCACCGCAGAGGCACAGAGTACGCACAGAGACGGAGCGAAACTAACAAAGGTAGAGTCACTTAGGCTACCCATATGAAATAGCAAAGAACCTTTCGTTCTTTGTGCGCCCTTTGGGAGCTTTGTGCCCTTTGTGGTTAAATTTTTTGGTTATCATTAACCATTCTGTTTTCTACCGATAAACATAAAGGACACAAAGCGCACAAAGAACTCACAGAGATGGCACACTCGCCGCTCAGAAGCTCAATTTGCCGGCTTTAAGCCCCTCTTCTGTAACCGATCCCACAATCCTCGACCCCGGCCCCATGATGCGGCAGGCCTTAGAGGCTTCGGACTCGTCCAGAGCCACCACAAAGCCCATTCCCATGTTGAATGTCCTGTACATCTCAGAGTCGTCCACATTGCCCAGATCCTGGAGCAGGCGGAATATGGGCTGGGGCTCCATGGGCTCAGTTATATCGAAGCCCAGGCTGGATATGCGGTGCAGCTTGAGAAGCCCCGATCCGGTGATGTGGGCGAGACCATGCACATCGCATTTTGCCACCAGCTCCACCACCTCATGGTATATCCGGGTGGGGGTGAGAAGCTCCTCTCCGATGGTGTTCTTGCCGCCGGGCATGCCGTCGAAGTAGGTGTACTGTGACTCGGCAATGATGCGCCGGGCCAGGGTGTAGCCGTTGCTGTGCAGGCCGGAGCTGGGAACTCCCACCAGCACATCACCCTTCTTGATCCTCTCTCCGGTCACGACCTTATCCTTATCCACCACGCCGATGGCTGTTCCCGCCAGGTCGAATCCCCGGATGATCTCCGGAAGGGATGCCGTCTCGCCGCCCACGATGGTCATATTGGACTGCTCTGCGCCGCGAGCGAGGCCAATGGCGATCTGGGCCGCCTTCTCCGGGTCCACCTTCTCCACCGCCAGGTAGTCGACAAAGGCGATGGGCTCAGCCCCGATGGCGTACAGGTCGTTGACGTTCATGGCGATGCAGTCGATTCCCACCGTATCCCACTTGGATATGGCATTGGCTATCAGCACCTTGGAGCCCACTCCGTCCGTGGTCATGGCCAGGGCGAATGACCCCATGTCAAGGAGCCCAGCGTAGTGGCCGATCTCAGTCATGGGCGCTCCGAAGCCCTTTCGCCTGGAGGTCAGGACAGACTTCATGGCGTCGATGGACCTGTTCTCCAGGTGGATATCCACCCCGGCCTCGGCGTAGGAGAGCTTTCTCATGCCTCTCCCCCGAGGCCAAACTCGCGATGCAGCTCCCGCACAGCCTGCTCGGCGTCCTTGGATGCCACCACGAAGGATATATTGTGCTGCCCTGAAGCCTGGCTGATCATGACCACATTGACGCCGGCAGCCCCCATGGCCTTGAAGACCCGGGCGGCGACGCCCGGCGTGCCGGCCATGCCCGCTCCCACCACGGCCACGGCGCAGACATCGTGGTCATGGGATATCTCCTTGACTAGGTCTCTGGGGAACTCCGACCGCAGAGCGTCCTCGGCCTTCTCCACCTGCCGCTCCTCGATGATCATGGAAATATTGGCCTCAGAGGAGCCCTGACTGATCATGACGATGTTGATCCCTGCCCTGGCGAGAGCTGTGAAGGCCCGGGCGGCGACGCCTAAAGTTCCGATCATGCCCGCCCCGGAGATATTGAGCAGGGCCACATTCTTGTGCAGAGTCACGGCTTTGATGACATCGGCCTTGGGCACATCATCATGCACAATGGTCGTCCCTGGAATGTCGGGATCGAATGTGCATTTGACGCGCACGGGAATGCCCTTTCTTATGGCCGGCTCGATGGCCCGGGGGTGGAGGACCTTGGCTCCGAAGTTGGACAGCTCCATAGCCTCCCGGTAGGATATGCTGGGGATGGACTTGGCCTCAGGCACAATCTTGGGGTCAGTGGTCATGATTCCATAGGTCTCCTTCCAGAACCATATCTCATCGGCATCAATGGCCGCGCCGATGAGCGAGGCGGACAGGTCCGAGCCGCCCCGGCCCAGGGTGGTGATGGTGCCCTTCTCATCCTTGGCTATGAAGCCCGTGACCACAGGCACGCCCTTGAAGGGAAGCAGCCTCTGCGGTATGAGGCTGTAGGTCTTCTCCAGAGGGCGGCTGTCTCCGTAATTGCTGTCGGTGACGATTCCCGCGTCCGAGCCGGTGAAATGCTGAGAGGCAATTCCCATGTCCCTCAACACCCCGGAGAGGATGGGCGCAGCCAACTGCTCTCCATAGGAGGAGATATAGTCCAGGGAGCGGGCCGTAAGCTCTCCCAAATAGCAGATGCCGATGTAGGCCTTCTCCAGCTCAGAGAGCTTCTTTGATACCGTTTCGGTCACATCTTTTGCGATCTGGGGATCCTTTATGGCATCGGCTATGGCTTGATTGTGTCTGTCCGTCAATTTCTCCATGAAATCAATTACGTCCGATACGTTTCCCTCTTTGGCCGCCTTTCGGGCGCAGGCCAGGAGGTCATCGGTTACACCTTGCAGAGCGGATGTGACCAGCACAATCTCATTGTCAGGGGAGAAATGCTGGACCAGGTCTCCCACATGCCTCAGTCTGCTTCCGTCCGCGACGGAAACACCACCAAACTTCATTATCAAGCGCGCCATTGCAAAAACCTGTGCTCTGCTCTCTTCGCATCGATTTAAGCTTTGCCTACCTGAATTGAAAGATACCCGGAAATGGCCGAAGGCTTAAATAGATTGAATCCTAGCTGTTTGAGTCCGAATCTGGATTGTAATCTTTATCTTAAACTTCGCGAGGCGTATTATGGGCAAGAGGAAGAAGATAGCAGAAC
>CAYQKI010000041.1:0-15514 GCA_964418105.1 uncultured Methanotrichaceae archaeon
GGGGCGGGCCTCTCCGAAGAGGCGGCATCGGAGCTCGCCGAGAGGCTGCCTGTGGCCACCCACAACCAGAGGGGAAGGGGCAGCATCTCCGTAGAGGTCCACGACAGAAGGTGCGTCTCCATCGACAGGATCATAAAGATCATAGAGGAGTCCATGAGCTCCAGGGTCTTCGGCCTCCTCAAGCGGCCTGATGAGGCGGTGGTGGTGAAGAGGGCACACAGCAATCCCAAATTCGTGGAGGACTGCGTCAGGACCATGGCCCAGAAGCTGGTGGAGGCATTCACCGACCTACCTGACGATGCTGCTGTGACCCTGAAGCAGATCAACGAGGAGAGCATCCACCAGCATAATGCCTTTGCGGAGAGGACGGCCAAGATGGGAGAGCTGAGAGCTGAGCTGGCCGGCCTGAGG
Organism: uncultured Methanotrichaceae archaeon; assembly: GCA_964418105.1. Taxonomy (GTDB): domain Archaea; phylum Halobacteriota; class Methanosarcinia; order Methanotrichales; family Methanotrichaceae; genus Methanothrix. The sequence continues at coordinate 412 of CAYQKI010000041.1, forward strand.
AGATAACCATGCTAACGGAAAAGATATCAAAACCCCTGGGAGAGCTTCTGAAAGAGAAGGAGATAATTGCCAGGTGCGAGCTTCTCCTTCGTATCTACCAGATCGCAGGATCGGCGGATTTGAGCGAACAGGAGAAGAAGGAGCTTTCAGAGGCAGTGGGAGAGAGGATCGCTCCCGGAATCTTCGCAGCCATGATGGGAAAGGACCCGGTACTCTTCGATCTGCCCAAGCTTGACACCTACACCCAGATGAGCGGCAGGATATTTCATTTCCTGCACACCAGAAGGTACAGCAAGCAGGACTTCGCCAATGCAAACAGCCGGTTTTTAAGGTCCATTCCCGAACTGAAGGCCATACTGGCAAGCTGCCTCACAGATCGGATGAAGCAGTTCATGCTCGATGCCGGATACACCCTGGTCGGGGAAAGCGGGGGAGAGATGGCCTTTTCGGCGGAGGAGCGCAGGACGAAGGCCTTCGTTGCCACGAGCGTCAAAAGCCTGGACATAGACAGTTTCAATACTGAACAGGGCAGCGACTGCATAATCATGGTTTCCAGCAGCGAGACGCTGGAGCCCTTTGTGCAGTTCTTCCGGGAGAAGGGGCAGGCGGCAGAGGAGAAGGGGCTACAGATCTGGATCTGCAATCTGGAGAAGGGGACGGTCGACCCCTACATAGGCTACACTACAGATCTTGACATATACAATCAGTTTGACAACCCGCGCCTGGCGGAGATGGTAAGAAGCAACTGGAGCCGGAGGGAGGAGTAGCGCCTATCCGGCAGGGGAATTCATCTCCATCTTTTTTTCCTCTTCCGCAGAGACTGCGGAAAATATTATTAATACATTCTAATAGGCTTCCTGATCTCGAAGAATAAGTAAGTATTAAATAGATAGAACGCCCTAAAAAGAATAACTCTGAAAAAAGGGTGCAGCAGATCTGCAGGAGTGGGGTGAATGAAATTATATATTGTATTCTTGCTTTTATGCAGCACTGCCTCAGCCGCAGTGGGCGAAGTGACCACATCAAGTAGCGTATCCGATACATCAACCGTGGACAGCCTAGCAGGCACGACCACGGAGGTATACGGACAGAGCACAGGCTATCAGATGCTGGATACCACGGGGTCGAGCCCGGCGTCATCCACCGGCCAGTGGTACAGCAGCGGATCGGAGCAGGTGTCAGGCAGTCAATACACCAGCCAGGGACCCTACTCCGCCCCCCAGGCAAGCGGGCCGGTGCAGGAGAAGATGACGGCTGATGACCTGGGCCTCTCCATTCCGCAGATGGAGAGCTTTTCTCCCGACGAGAACCTGGGATTTGTATCCGCGAGCCCATCCGTCACGTCAGTCTCCACCGGCTGGACGGGGACGGCAGTATCAGGCTCTGCCCAGCAGTCCGGGTCTGCATACGGATCGGCTCTGGGGTCATCCCAGGTGCAGCAATCAGGCTATTTTGGGCTGCAGAGCAGCTACAACTGGTACTACCCGGGCCAGGTGTCGTCAACCAACAGGTTCTATATTGAGACGGCCTCCGGCTTCAAGACAGCGGCAGGATGCAGCCTGTACGGCTATCTGCCCATCTGGTCGGACATAAAATCAAGCGGCTATTTCTTTGTATACGAATGGTACCCTGGCAGCTCCTCGCCGTTGGTGAGCTCATGGGGCTGGACGGCAGCCGGCTGGAAGAAGGGCTGGTTTTATGCAGACAGTCCGGGATGGCATACTCTCTGCTACAACAGCGGCTTTTGGTCCAACTACATCTACATCTACGTCTATCCGGTAAGCTACGGATCTACCGGCACCCTTCCCTCAGGAGCGCCGGTCCCTCCCAATCCAGGCTCTGAAAATATCGTCATGCCCGACTACAGCCAGTATCGTCCGGCCACAGCAACTGTATCCTCAGCCTACAGCACCGCGACTGCGGCCGCCCAGAGCACAACTGCAATGGGCACGACCACAGGCACGGGCTCGCTGAGCCCCGCGACGGCAAATCCTGCGCTGGCTGGCACATATTCCGGGATAGCAGGAGGATCCATGTCCTCCGCAACCACAACAACGGCATCATCCATTACCTACACCCAGGCATCAGGCTCTGCCCAGCCCGTCGGCTATGCCCCGCAGAGCTATCATGCGGTCTATCCCCTGCCCTCAGTCTGCAAGTGCAATGAGTATTATGTGCAGGACTGCACCGGCAAGCTGGGGACGGTGGCCGGAGTCTTCTGCGGTGAGTGGCTGCCCCTCTGGTCCAAGATCAACAGAGCCGGGCAATACTGGTCCTACGAATGGACGCCCTGCGGGGGAGAATCGAGCACCTGCTGGATGCCGGAGGCCAGTAGCTTCGGATTCAAGACATATGGGTGGCATCAGACCTGGTTCAAGGGAGATAAGCCCGGCTGGCACATCCTCAGCTACCACTGCAGCGACTGGTCCAACTACATTTACATCTACGTCTGGCCGGAGGAGTGAGCCCCTCTTTTTTTTTTGGGCGATCGGTTTAAATACAGTGAGTTTGAACGGAATTCGGATCAATATTATCTCGGAGGATGTTTATTGGCTAGAAGATCGCAAAGGAAGGCTGACAGCAGAAAGGCCAAGCAGTGGTTTAAAGTTGTAAGTCCGGAGATGTTCGGAAGAGCTCCCTTCGGTGAGACCGTCGCCAACGATCCAGAGAGGATTGTGGGAAGGATCATTGAGACCACCCTGGGAGACCTCACAAACAACTTCTCCAAGCAGAACACAAAGCTGCGGTTCAGAGTTGACCGCGTAGCCGGAGATTCGGCATATACCAAGTTCCTGGGCCACGAGATGACCACCGATTATGTGCGCTCGCTGGTCAAGAGAAGGACCTCCAGGATCGATTCCATCGTCGACGTAACCACGACCGACGGCTATCAGGTCAGGATCAAGCCCAGTTGCTTCACTGTAAAGAGGGCGCGGGCCAATCAGGTCAAGAGCATCAGGGAGCTCTCCAAGAAGGTTGTAATGGAGAGGTCTAAGAGCCTGGACTTGAACCAGTTGATTCAGGATGCTGTGGGTGGCAAGATATCACTGGACATATACAAAGAGGCCAAGATGATCTATCCCCTGCGGCGCGTTGAAGTCCGGAAGACAGAGATCATGACTGAACCAGGCATGGCCAGGGCTGCACCCGCTCCGGCTCCGTCGACTGAAACTTTGTCGGCTTAATATTCATTGCCTTGAGCTGAATAGCAGGAAGATCTGCAGGCAAAATCCTCGAGCGCCTTTCTTGCCGGGCAAGGAGGGCGCAAAAAGAGATTTTTTGGGCTTTGCAGCATTGCGTTTTTATCCAGCTTCATGACAATTCATCCATAACAGATCATGCCCTTCGCGAAGATGGGCGGTTTAAAGTATCCTTATAGAAACGCTTCATCATAAATACTCATTTTTCCCAGAGAGATGCGATCTATGACCGAGGAATTTGTATTTACGGAAACCGACAGAACCAAATCGAAGTGGGTTTCTGCAGTCTATCGCGACTTCGTCAATGAGACGGGCAGGGCCAGGACCACTCTGCGGGGCCTCTTTTATTTTGCCCTGCAAAGGAAAGCCTCAGACTATCCCATCTGCGGCGGCTTTGTAGGCGAGATCAGGATCACCAGGCCGTATCATGAGAATGACGGAGAGAAGCTGGCCAAATGGGCCGGCAAAGCCCGGTGCATGGGATTGATCCCCAGCGTTGCCCTGCTGGAGGATGCTTCCGGCAATCCTGAAGAGCCGATATTCCTTCCAAATATAGAGTCACCGGCAAGCCCTCGCCGTGAGGTCTGGATCAGCAGGCCGTCATTAAATCCGCTGCTTTATCCCGTCTGCGAGAAGCATCAGACTGCATTGGTATCCGTGGACGGGACAGCGACAGAAGAGGCTATAGGCTTACTTTGCCAGCGAAGCAGATCCCAGAATCAAATTCTCTGCCTATCCGACCTCTCCGTCAAAAGCGCCTTCTTCGCCAGATATCTGGCAGAGGCTATAAGGGCACAGGACCCGGAGGGCCACATTGAGGTCAAGAGACTGGGACTGCTGCCGGAGCAGGTGCTGGACTTAAAGATCCCCATGATCCGGGCCGGCTGGGAGAGCAGGCAGAAGAATGAGTGCAAGCAGAGGCGCGAAGAGTTCAGGAGATATCTCCAGCCGTTCGGGCTTGACTGGAGAGGTGCGGCTGAGATTGACGCCCTGGAGGTCCATTATCCCGGCGGCATTGCTGCTTTTCTCGATGAAATGCTCTCCAGGGACCGATGATGCTCCCCGGAAGTATTATAATGGCCGCTGCATAGACGCCATAGCATGACAGATGTCCCCGATATTCCTTTAGAGCAGATTCAGCAGCGGGTGGTGGCCATGTGGATGGGCTCCTTCTACGGCAGCAGCGGCTATGTAGCCCGCAAGCTGGGCAAGAAGGGTCTGCGCGAGTTTCAGGACCTGGGGGCCCGCCAGGTGGCAGCCACCTTCAAGCAACTCGGCCTGGAGAAGCCGCAGGACGTCGCCCTGGCACTGGCCGCCAATGACAAGAACCTCTTCGGAAGCACCGTCGAGGTGATAGACGGGGACGGCTATGTGGAGATCAGGCGGCACCGCTGCGGCCTCCTGGAGGGGGCCAGGTCCTTTGCCAGGGTGGGAGCCAGCTTGATTGCCAAAGAGCACTGCAAGACCTGCGTAGAGGGGCACTGGCAGAAGGTCTTCTCTGAGCTCAAGATGAATCTGGAGGTCGAGCACACCGAAGACGGATGCCGCATGAAGATCTACGGACAGCAAAAGTAGAGACGGCTCAGATCCCCTGAACACAGGTCACTGTCCCTGGGCACCTGACCCTCCGGCGGCCTAGTCCCTTCGCGTCCGCGATGAGGCTGACGCCCTGGTGCTGCTGGAAGACCTGGCCCCGGAGGTGCTGTCCCGCGACCGGCTCTTCTGAATAATATCTGTCCGGCTGGAGGAGGCAAGGCTCCTGGTCTGAGAGTCACTCTTCCTGCTGCTGCTCTGGGAGACGGATGACTTTTTAGTGCTGCTTCTCTTTTCTGATGCACTGGTTCGGGCTACGGACCAATCTGACGAAGTCCTCTGTGACGTTGTCCTGCCAGATGAGCTCTTCCTGGCGATAGAGCGATCCTGCGCCCTATTATCCGATTTCGCGACAGTGGACGATGCATCCTTCTTTAACTGGGCCTTTGCTGCCGGCTGCATTGAGGATGTTGCCGCAGTGGAAGATTGCGCGAAAGCCAGGCTTGCCGGGAGCGGGGAAGACTCTGAGAGCTGACTGGCATTGGTCTGGCTTCCGGTTTGGTTGGAAGAATCATTCGCCTGCAGAGATGTGCTATTTTTCGCCGGGTCAATGGAGGACGAATTCAAAGATGATGAATTGGCAGCAGAGAGAGCAGATGATGAGGCAGATGGTGAGGCGGAGGAAGAAGTGGTGGATTTAGAAGAGGAGGATGTGGATGATTTAGCAGAGGAGGAAGTGGAGGATGAAGACGAACGCGATGACGATGAATGAGACGAGGACGAGCGCGATGACGAAGGAGCAGAATCCTTCGCCTTCTTCGTGGCTGCGGCTGATGACAGCGATGAATTCGATCCATTGAGAGTTTTATCGCGGGCGGAGAGATTGGACTGCCCGGGGGACACGCTTCCCGGAGATCTGCCGCCCAGGTCGCTTTCTAAAGCCGTTTTATTTTTATCGGGGCTGACGGCCTGGCCCGCAATATCATACACCAGAAATGCTGCCAGTCCGGCCATGCTGGTCAAGGCCAGTATCAAAATTAGGCTGACCGCCCAGGGATATTTGCTCAGAATTTTCTCGCGCACCAGAGCATAATAGGTGGTGCTGGCCCCCGCAAACTTCCTCATACATAAATAGATATTTTTTAAAGTTTATAACTTTTACGATCAAGAAAAAATTAGTGAGTTATTTTATACTATGCTTCCAGGCCAAGTCCTGCTTCCTGCCAGGCAGCAGATCCTCCTTTAAGGACATATGCATCGCGACCGCCAAATATCCTCAATACCTCCACTGCAAATGCAGCATTGGTGTCCATGATGCCATAGACAGCAATCTTCTGGCCGGCGGCAATGGTGCCCATCTGAGAGACGATATTGGAGAGGGGTATATTCACGGCTCCGGGAATGTGTCCGCTGGCGTACAGTTCAGCCGGATTTATATCCACAATTGCCCAGTTGCTGTCCGCGACGGTCATATTCCGGAAGGCTGAGACGCTCAGCACATAAAATCCATTGCTGGAAGCATTTTTGAGGAATGAGTCCGCCCTGCTCATCAGCTCTGAAGACTGGGTCTGGGCAGATGTCACAGGAACGGCTGATACAGCCTGCTGGGCAACAGACCTGACATTGGAGGCGTTGAGGGATGATGTAGACCAGGGCTCGCCCTTATAGCTGCCGGAATCGGCTGTTTTTCCATTTATGAACTGCTCATTGAATGCGCTCAGTTTGTTCTCTGCGGTCAGGTCAGGATAGTCATCGGCCTGGCAGGCTGAAATCAGCAGGCAGGATAGACCAATCATGAATATTAATAATGTTATTGATTTCATTTTAAGCACCAACTTTGCTGCTGCATACTCCTCAAGCATTTCGCCAGAGGCTTATGTCAGCCCACCACATTGGAATATCCCATACAAATAATATTGGGTCATATTGGAGTCAGGTCAAATTGAGATGAGAGAATGGTTCGGTGATCTTTAAACAATAACAGGTAAAAATAATATTCAAATTAATAATTAAATTTAATAAGTTAACCGGTATACCCATATAAAAAAGAGAGGAGATGCAATTAAATTATTTATGAAGAAAATTATATATACTGTTATGGACATAATTCTTCAGTGAAGGTGAGTAGATTTGAAGAAGTTTATCTGCAGGAATTGTGGAGTGGTAAATCAGGCATCCAAAGAGGCCCTGGCAGCTAATGGCGATTGGCTGCAATGCATCCTTCCCACAGGCTTTGAATGGATCCTGCCCGCGGGCAAGATCTCGCCCATCGTCGGCGAACCGATATACATCTCAGGCCACGGAGAGCACCTCTCCTACGAGGAGTATCTGAACAAATACGGCATAGATCCAGAGATCGCCTACAACCTCATGCGGGGAAGGAACGTCTCGCGCATATTCTCCCAGCAGCCCCAGAGCAGAGAAGGCAAAAGCAGCAGGGCCGGCAAGAGCAGCAAAATCGTGAGTGATGGCCGGAAGAGAGATCAGAGCTGGCTTGATGAAGACGACTGGACGCTCTGAGGCAGTGGTGAGGCAGTGATAAGGCAGTGGTGACGCAAAGGTCCAGCAAACGTCCCTGTCCCTCCGTTCACCGCTATTTTTCCGCGAAACGCTTAATTATTAAGGTTTTGCGGGGAGCCTTTTCGGCAAAAGAGACCGCACGACTATAGCAGAGACGGTGCCAGCACCCCTGGCAGAGATAGATTAAAATATGCAGGTGAGGCAGTCAAAACCCTGAGGAATGTGTTTGAAGGAGAGTCTTGATGAAATCGGTTCACGTCTTCGTGAGTTGAGGGAATTAAACCGCGTATCGTCTGAGGAGATGGCAGAGCACCTCAAGGTGCCTGTAGATACCTACAACTGCTACGAGGCGGGAAAGCTGGACATCCCCGCCAGCATCCTCATCGGCATTGCGCGAAGACTCAATGTTGACACCGGCTTGCTGCTCACAGGCGAAGAGTCCAAGATGAGCATCTTCACGGTCACTCGCAAGGGCGAAGCGGTGGACGTGGAGAGGAGAAAGCAGTATCATTACCAGAGCCTGGCTCGAAAGTTCGCCCATAAAAAGGCAGAACCGTTTATAGTCACCATCGATCCCAGGAAGGGCAATCCTCAATTTTACAGCCATCCTGGGCAGGAGTTTGACTATGTTCTGGAAGGAACACTCAAGATCACCATTAAGGACAATGACATAGTGCTCAGCGAAGGTGACTCCATATTCTTCGATTCGTCTTACAAACACTACATGGAAGCTTTAAACGAAAGGCCGGTCAGACTGCTGGCCCTGGTTATGTGAGAAGAGATGATTGAGAAATGACATCATTACTATCCAGGTTCGTCTCGCGGGTCGATTTCCAATCATACGAGGATTTCAAGGAGAATCTGAAGATCCTCGTCCCCGAGAACTTCAATTTCGCATACGATGTGGTTGATGCCTATGCCGTGCAATTCCCGGAGAAACGCGCCCTCGTCTGGTGCAACGACCACGGAGAGGAGAAGATCATCACATTCAAAGAATTAAAGGATTTGAGCGACAGGGCAGCCAATCTCTTCAGCAAATGCGGAGTCTCCAAAGGCGACACCGTCATGCTCACCCTCAAGAGCCGCTGGGAGTTTTGGGTATGCATGGTGGGCCTCAATAAGATCGGGGCGGTGTCCATCCCCTCCACACACATGATGAAGGCCAAGGACTTCGTCTACCGCATCAAGAAGGCCGACCTGAAGATGATCGTATGCATTGCCGAAAACGGTGTGCCCGGCGAGTTTGATGCCGCCCACCAGCAGCTTGGCAATATCCCCCTGGCCAAAGCCCTGGCGGGAGACAGAGAAGCAAAACGGGAAGGCTGGATCAACTTCAATGCTGAGCTGGAGAAGTCATCACCCGACTTTCCCAAGCCGCAAGGAGAGAAGGCGACCCAGAATAAGGACATACTGCTGGCCTACTTCACCTCAGGCACCACCGGCTACCCCAAGATGGTCAAGCACGACCAGACCTATCCCCTGGGGCACATCCTGACGGCAAAGTACTGGCAAAATGTGGAAGACGACGGACTACACTACACCGTCGCCGATACGGGCTGGGCCAAGTGCGCCTGGGGCAAGATCTACGGCCAGTGGATAGCCGGCTCGGCAGTGTTCGTTTATGACTACGACCGCTTCGATGCCGGACGCATGATGGACGAGATGGGAAAGTACGGAGTCACCACCTTCTGCGCCCCGCCCACCATATTCAGGTTCATGATCAAAAGCGACATGGGCAAATTCGACTTCTCCCGGCTCAAGTATGCCGTAACCGCCGGCGAGCCGCTAAACCCCTCCGTCTACGAGAGCTTCCTTGCGGCCACCAGCCTGCGGCTCATGGAGGGCTTCGGCCAGACGGAGACGGTGGTCTGCATCGCCAACTACCCCTGGATGAGCCCCAAGCCCGGCTCCATGGGCAAGCCTGCTCCGGGCTTTGACATAGTCCTGGTGGGCAAGAACGACAAGGTCTGCGAGGTGGGCGAGGAGGGAGAGATAGTCATCAGGACGGACAAAGGAAAACCTGTGGGCCTTTTCACCGACTATCACCTCGATCCGGACAAGACCCGCAACACCTGGCATGACGATTACTATCACACCGGAGACACCGCCTGGAGAGATGAAGACGGATTCTTCTGGTTCATCGGACGGACGGACGACATGATCAAGAGCTCCGGATACCGGGTAGGTCCCTTCGAGGTGGAGAGCGCCCTCATGTCCCACCCCGCCGTTTTAGAGGTGGCCATCACCGGAGTTCCCGACCCCATCAGAGGCCAGGTGGTCAAGGCGACTTTGGTCCTGACCAAGGGATATGCCCCATCCGAAGAGCTGAAGAAGGAGCTGCAAGACCACGTTAAAAAGGTCACAGCGCCCTACAAGTACCCGAGAATTGTGGAGTTTGTGCAGGAGCTGCCCAAGACCATCAGCGGCAAGATCCGCCGGGTGGAGATCAGGGACAAGGATAAGCCCTACCCCATCATCAATGCCCTGGAGTGCAAGGCCTGCGAGAGGTGCATCGAGGCCTGCCCGGCCAGTGTCCTGAAGATGGGCCAGGAGCTGAACGCCCGCGGCTATCATTATGTTTTCTACTCCGGAGACGGATGCATCGGCTGCGGTGCCTGCTACTATACCTGCCCTGAGCCGCTGGCCATAGAGGTCCACGTCCCCCAGAAGGAGAAGGCTGACGATAGAAGTGAGAAGGGGGAGAGCTGAAGATGGCATCGCAACTGATTGACGGAAATAAGGCCGTGGTGGTGGGAGCACTCTATGCGGGATGCGACTGCTTCTTCGGCTATCCCATAACTCCCGCCAGCGAGATACTGCATGAAGCCTCCCGCTTCTTCCCCAAAGTGGGGCGCAAATTCGTGCAGGCCGAGTCGGAAGAGGCGGCCATCAACATGGTCTACGGAGCGGCGACCGCCGGCCACCGGGTCCTGGCCGCATCCTCCGGGCCGGGCATGAGCCTCAAGCAGGAGGGCATAACCTACATCGCCGGAGCAGAATTGCCCTGCGTCATAGTTGACATCTGCCGGGCGGGGCCGGGTCTGGGCAACATCGGCCCGGAGCAGTCCGACTACAATCAGGCCTGCAAGGGCGGAGGCCACGGCTGCTATCATAACATAGTACTGGCTCCCTCCAGCGTGCAGGAGATGTGCGACTTTACGGCCAAGGGCTTTGAGCTGGCCTTCAAGTACCGAAATCCCGTGGTTATCCTGGCGGACGGAGTGCTGGGGCATATGGTCGAGCCTCTGCATTTCCCAAAGCAAACGATTGCTCCGGAGATAGATACCACCTGGGCGGTGGCCGGCCGGGCCGAGACCCGGAAGAATCTGGTGACATCCATCCTCCTCAACTTCGATGAGATGGAGGGGCACAACTACAAGCTGCAGGAGAAGTACAGGCGGATAGTGGAGAGCGAGCAGAGGTGGGATGGGTACCGGCTGGATGACGCAGAGGTCGTGCTGGCCTCCTACGGCATCAGCAGCAGGATCGCCCGCTCCGCCGTGGACGCAGCCAGAAAAGAGGGCATTAAGGCCGGGCTCTTCCGGCCCATAAGCCTCTTCCCCTTCCCGGAGAAGGGCCTGCGCGCCCTGGCCGGGCGTGGCTGCAAGTTCATATCCGTGGAGATGAGCGCCGGGCAGATGAGAGACGATATAATCCTTTACAGCGGCGGCTGCAAAGCAGAGCTGGTCTGCCGTCTGGGAGGGAATTTGATTCAGCTTGAAAGCATAATGGACAAGATCAGGGAGGTGGCTTAGAATGGCAGCAAAAGAGAAGGTACTGGGCGGGCATCCGGGAATGTATGCCACGTTTCCCAGAAAGGGAGGGTCAGCTCCCACAGCCACCCACTACTGTCCTGGCTGCGGGCATGGCATACTGCACAAGCTCATCGGCGAGGCCATGGCCGACCTGGGAATTCAGGACCGCTGTGTGGTGATAAGTCCGGTGGGCTGCGCAGTCTTCGCCTACTACTATCTGGATTGCGGGCATGTGCAGGCAGCGCACGGCCGGGCCCCGGCCATAGCCACGGGCATCTCCCGGGCGGAGGACAATTCCATTGTCATATCCTACCAGGGAGACGGAGACCTGGCCTCCATCGGCCTCAACGAGACAATACAGGCCGCCAACCGGGGCGAGAAGCTGGCGGTATTCTTCATCAACAACAGCGTCTACGGCATGACCGGCGGCCAGATGGCTCCGACAACACTCATCGGTGAGGTCACTGCCACCACTCCCGCCGGCAGGGACCCCCTGGAGCAGGGATATCCCATCCATATCTGCGAGATACTGGACACACTCAGGGCACCGGTGTTCATAGAGAGGGCGTCCCTCTCCGACATTGAGCACATCCGCAAGGCCCGCCGGGCGGTCCGGCGCGCCCTGGAGATTCAGAGGGACAAGAAGGGATACGCCTTCGTAGAGCTGCTCTCCCCCTGCCCCACCATTCTCAGGATGGATGTGAAGGGCATAACCAGATTCATCAACGAGCAGATGGAAAAGGAGTTTCCCCTGAAGAGGTTCCGGGATGGCTCGGAGCAGGCCACTCCCATCGCCAGGCCGGACAGCGACTTCTCAGGAGAGTCGCTGGACAATATCTTCGGCTGCCAGAGCGGAGTTTGCATCGAGTTCATCAAGGACCCGGAGTTTGCCGCCCGGGGCGTCAAGATCGCAGGATTCGGAGGGCAGGGCGTCCTCAGCATGGGCCTCGCCCTGGCTCAGGCGGCCTTCGGCTGCGGACGGTTCGTCTCCTACTATCCGGACTACGGGCCGGAGCAGAGGGGCGGCACGTCCAACTGCTCTGTGATCGTATCCGGCCAGCCCATCGGCTCGCCGGTGGTGGATCACCCTGATGTGCTGGTGGCCTTCAACCGGCCTTCCCTGGAGAAGTTCGCCCCATCCGTCAGGAAGGGCGGTGTGATCCTCTATGATTCGCTCTGCGGCCAGTTCCAGGCTGCTGAGGGGGTGAAGGCTATATCCGTGCCTGCCACGGAGATAGCCACGGAGAGAGGGGCGGTTCAGGCGGCCAACACCGCCATGTTCGGGGCTCTCATGCAGGCCGGCAATCTGGGCCTGCCCCGCGAGGCTTATGGAGATGCCTTCCGGGTGACATTCGCCAAGAAGCCCAATCTCATCTCCAAGAACCTGGAGATATTGGAGGCGGGAGCCCAGGCGGTCAAGCTGCTGGAGATGGCGGCAAGAAGGTAAGATAAGAAGGAGAAATGAAACGGGCGGGAGGGCTCCCGAATGGGCCTCATTGAGGGATTGGCTTCGGGCCATCCCGCTCGCCATCACCCAAAAAAATGACAGGCCTGATGGCCTTGCGTCACCCATATGAAAATGGAGTTCGTCGCTATTTACTGTGGCTTGGGTTTTTTCATCTCTTAATGAAAGGAAGGCAATTGTTCTTCATGGCAAATCCTTATTATCCAGGCTGATCAACGCTGCAGCGGTGAGACTCATGTCGATAAACCGAAGGATTGTGCTTGTCTTTTTAGCCCTTTCAATATTCTATGTACCGGCTTTAGCAACGGATAATAATTATTCCATCAACGTCTCGACGGATAAATTCCTGGGAACAATGCTCGTGAACCAGAGCGGTTATACTCTGTACTATTTCTCTGATGATGCCGGAGGAAACGGCGCCAGCACCTGCACCGGCGACTGTGCCGCCAAATGGCCGCCCTTCTATGCTGCCGTCATAACTGTGCCGGATAGCCTGAAGGCCATAGACTTTGCCACCATAGCCAGGGCCGACGGCTTAAATCAGACCACCTACAAGGGCTGGCCGCTCTACCTCTACTCCGGGGACGGGGAAGCTGGGGACACATCAGGCAACGGCAGGGATGAAAACCGCTGGCATATCATAGATCCGCAGGACCAGCCGACGATGTTCTAGAGAGGACAAATAACTTGCAAGCAGGAAGAGAGGAGCAATAAACGGAGACGCAGCGAGAAAAAGAATGAGAAGAAAAAGGAGATCAGGGCGGGAGACCGCCCTAATAGTAGTAATCTTCCCCGCCTGATTCTTCTGCGTGATCCTCTGATTCGCTTACAGAGATCGTATAGAATATCGACTCTGATGAATATGCATAGACCAACAGGTAGTACTTGCCGGCCTTCAGCTTCTTGCTTAACTGGCTGGCAGAGCTATCTTCATAGTCATCGCTGTATCCCAGTCTCTTCTTGTCTTCATTGTAGAGGTAGAGAATGGTGTCGCCATCGGTTATCGTCCTGGCAGTGACTGTCATGTTCTCAGGAACAGTGAAGGAGAAGTAATCATAATCACTGGAACCGCTGAGGCACGCCTCCATGCTCAATGTGGCATTTTCGCTGAGAGTTCCGATGTCTAATGCCTGAGATAGCTTGTCGTTGGGCTCTTTTTCGCATGTTGCCGTGATTAGAGATATGTTCAATGTGTAATTGGTGATATCATCAGAGCTGTAGTACGAATAGTATGGATTTATGCGAACATAGTATATGCCCGGCTTAACAAACGCCACTAGATTGCTCCCGAAGGTTTCCTGGGGCATGTAGTATTTCTTGCTCTCGTTATAGCCGTAAAGAACCATAGAGATGTCCGATGTGCTATCAATGGCCAAGACACCACTCTGGTTATCCGGTAGAGTGATCTTGATGAAATCCGTATCTCCTTCTGGATCGATTGAGCCTCCGAAGAGCAGGGGCTCCGTGATATTGCCGATATCATTGGCCTCGCTGATGCCGTCGTTGGGCTCAGCCTCGAAATTATTGTTGGCGATAAGAGTGTAATTGAACTTTTCATAAGGCACGGCATCCAGGCGCATATAGTACGTCCCTGGCTGCAAATCGAGCATCATAAAGCCGTCATTGCTCAAGGATAAGATGTTCATGCTGGCGTCGTACACCACAAGCCCGAAATCCGGACTGCTTGAAGAGGAGTAATAATCATAGCTATCAGAGCTATCGGACTGCTTGGACTCTTCGACCATGACAAAGAATTTTCCGGCGTCAATTATCTTGAACGTCAGCCACTCCGACACACCCGGGCTCAGGCTTCCGTTCTGATTGAAGTTGTACTTATCTTTTCCAATTTCGCCCATACTGACGGGCTCGCTGGCAATGCAATTCTTGTCTACGGTCGGCTGGCTGAATGCCGGCTGAATCATCAGCAGCATTAGAGCCAGGAAGATCAAATATGCAGATTTCATAATAACCCCTATAATTCCTACTTAAGTTATTCTTTATATCTTTTTCCACAATGGACTTGTCCTGTAGAGTAGAATCTTAAAGCTTGGCATTTATATACTCAAGCGCTTTTTGTTCGTGGGTGAAAGTTAAAAATTTCGCTGAAAGACAGATGCAGGGGTTATTTTAGCAGAAAGCCGCTATTCCTCCCACGTTAGCGCTTTTCGGTATATCGCATACCACAACCCTATTTTTTTGCACCAAAAGAAATACTGCCTCCAAAGATTTCCTTAAGGAAGACTTTATATATTTGTAGGACTCCTTCGTATTAAGAATGATATCACATATTAGGATCGTGCTAGCAATTTTCCTGATAGTTGCAGTAGTTAACGGATTAAATGAAGGAGAATTGATCCACGTGAAAGGGGCTCAATCTAAGGACAAGGAGGAGGTAATTCAAATGGATAAGGGAACGATTGAAATAAATCCAAAGAATAAAGCTCAGTCTCAAGGCACAATTGAAGTAAATCCGAAGAGTAAGACGCAGTCTCAGGGCAAAATTGAATTAAATCCGAAGAGTAAGACGCAGTCACAAGGCACAATTGAAGTAAATCCGAAGAGTAAGACGCAGTCTCAAGGCACAATTGAAGTAAATCCGAAGAGTAAGACGCAGTCTCAAGGCACAATTG
>CAYQKI010000041.1:15614-17062 GCA_964418105.1 uncultured Methanotrichaceae archaeon
AGGTAAATCCCAAAGAATAAGCTATTAAGGCACCAATTAATCCCCATTTCAACTTACAGCCATTGGTAATCTCGGCCAAGATGCATCTCCGGGGGTCTGAAGATGATGCATTTCATTAAGAACCATATAACTTTGAAGTTCCATTTGACAATAATTTGGCGGAAAGGGACCTGAGGATGATGAAAGTCCAACAGAAAATCTCAGGTAACTTTAGAAGCTGAGAGGGAGCGGCAGTTTTCTGTCGTATAAGAGGTTACATCTCTACAGTTAAAAAGAACTCCCGTTCAGTTATCGACGATATTCAAGGTGCCTTTGAAGGGAAGCCATTTCTTCCTGAAAGGACTTCGATGGCGGTCTGAATTCATAACGATTCAGCAAGTAGGCTGAATAGTTACGAAAGATTTATTACTGAGGTGGCTATATATAAAAAGGAGAACCAAAGGAGACGGTCAAGGTGAAACTAGTTCAATTAATAGTTTCAATGAAAAAATTGAATTGCATTTTTAATAAGAAAGCACCTATAATATTTAGAAATCTGTCATTTTTAGTTTTGATTATATTTATATTGTTTATTCATGAATGCGTAGCAGGGGAAAATTATGAAAAAAACGAAGAGGGGAGATGGAGTGATACGCAAAATATTGTTGAAGAATTAAAGATTTCTCCCTCATATGATGGCTTTCGAACATGCACTGAATCTGTTTTCATAAATGTGACTTTTGCAGAGGGGAAGGTTAGTGATAGCGCTAGAATTACCTTAATAATTTACCCGCCAAAAGGATTTAATAATCCTGTGGATCCAATTATACCATGGATACTTAATAGGAAAAATTATGTTGAAACTTCTAAAGATGATGAAAGGAAAAAATTCGTATCTTTTGAGGTTAATCTCGCGGATACACCCTACATAGGTTTTCCAAAAGAGAATAAATTAATAGTTGAGGATGAATCATTAAAATTAAAAGACGAAATCACATTTTCAGGGCCGATAGTAGATTACTACTATGCGGATGATGGAAAAAAATGCAATAACAGCACCAATATTCTTGAATCGTTTTCCATTTATATTCGTTCAAGGCAAAGGGTAGAATACGATTTGGAAATTAATGATAAACCTATAAATTACCGAAATATTTCTTACTACGAGGATGGCAGGTTGGAGAAATTAACTTGGGATTTTAAAAATTGTAGCTGTGATAATAAAGTAAGAGCTAAAAGGTTATGTAAGTAATTAATATAATTCAGCCAACCGTCAAGCGAGCATATAGATCCTATTTCACTGAGATAATGATATCCTGTGTTAAGATTTGGTTAGCAATTTTCCTAGTAATTGCCATAGTCAATGGGCAAAATGAAGGAGTTGCCGATAAATCCCAAAGTACAATAGAGGTAGCTCCTGATGATGCCGGCAAATCTCAGGGTACAATAGAGGTAGCTCCTGATGATGC
>CAYQKI010000042.1:0-17059 GCA_964418105.1 uncultured Methanotrichaceae archaeon
CCGCGCGTTGCCTGGCCTCTCGCGCGGTGTGAGCCGGGCGCACTCATTCTCCGTGCGGGCTGCCCCGCCCCCTCTCCGGGGGACGATTCGCTGAGCGTCGGGCACTTCGTGCAGGATGGTCTCCGCCGGCGCGCAGCCTCCCGGCGGGAGGTCGTGGCCTGCGATCCAGGGGGCAGGAGTCAGCGGTTTGGTATGCCTAAAAGCCTCAAGTTCCGATCCGGCAAATTGCCCTGCCAAATGGCATCAAGACCATGATCTGCCAATTTTTATGATAATGAATTGAGAAAAATTAGGGTGTTTTCTCAGACACCCCATCCCGTTCAATTAAAGAGACCCATGAATTCGTAGAATGCTTCCGGTTCGCCTCCTGTGATTGTCACCTCGCCATTTTCAATGGCTTCACGAGGATCGAGTTTTCCCAGTCCCAGCTTCTTCCATACCAGAGGATCAGTGATGACTGTGAACTCTGCATTCTCGGCAGGTTTTGGTAATGCCTCAAGAACTCCCATCCTGACATGCAATGAGTAGTCTGACGGCTCGCTGCCGTTTTTCATTTCCATCAAGCTGAGGGCAACAGTCATATCCTTTTCCAGGGATTTTGTGGCATTGAGTCTGACCGCCATGATCCTCAGGAGATCCTTCATGGGCATAAAAGGAACAAAGTGGTCGTCAATGGCCGCAAACCCACGCTGCTGCATCTTGACCTGTCCCGTCTCTACGAGGTACTCGGATAGCAGGTAGTTTCTCTCTTGAGCATTGAATGTCTTTTCAGCTAGCGTGATTATTGATTGGTTTTTGGTATCCCGCGCTCCGGTGTTCTCCGGGTCAAGGAGGAGTACATCATCGGCCAGCTCCAGTGCCCATTCTGCTTTCCCTTTATCAAGGGCTTGCCTGGCTTTTTCTGCCAGCTCCTCAACTCCGCCCGCAAGTTCGGCTGCCATCTCAGCCTCATCTTGAGGAGAATGTGTGTAGAGGTCTCTGCATTTGCCTGTGAAGTATCCCCTATACCACCAGAATATCTCGTATATGTCCCGGTCAACCTGGCCGTAGATTTGTTGCAGATACGGATCTTCTGCTAAGTGAGTGGGCAGCTTAACCAGCTCTTTGATCTCTCCGGGGGTGAGGCCTTTATTCATATACTGCACTGTCTGGTCGTGCACGAACTGGATGGCGTCACGATAATTGGTGAGCTCACGGCTGATATTCTCCCCGCCCTTCAAGATTGGATGGGGCCCATGACAGAGGACCAGATACTCTGCATTGAAGGTCCTGTAGAAGTCTATGCTGTCGATATAGTCCAGGGGATTTCTGGGATATGCACCACGCAAGGTGGTTATAGCCGGGAAAGCCTCATAGAAATTGGCTATCTGGACCATCAGCCTCTTTTCCGGCAGCCACACAACGAGAACGTCGCGGGTTTCACCTGGCACCGTGAATAAGTTCAGATGCACACCAGAGATATTGATGTCCATTTTGTCTTTGACGACAATAGTAGGGGGCATATAGCCAGAAGGCCCGGGCCATTGAACTGAAAAGAGGGCGCCTCCTGAGTCATAGCCCGGATCTCTGCCGAAGAGAATGCCGCCCATCATGGCACCGCCGATGGCCCGGCTCGGGAATAATTGGCCAAACCAGTCAGCATATAATGTTTTGTTAAAGTTCTCGCTTACGATTATCTCTGGATTGCTGTTGCCTGCGAAGACTGAGGCTCCATGAATGTGGCAGTCGTGGTGGTGGGTATATATGATGGCTTTTACCGGTTTTCTATCAAATATATTATTTAACGTATTGTTGAATGCCTTTTTAACGATCTCTGCCGCGGTTATGCTCTCACCAGGGTCAACGACGATAAGTCCGTCAACTCCCTCGATCAGCACCGGATTATCCCGGTTGTAGCCGCGAGCGACATAAACGCCGTCTGTGACATTTAGCACTTGAGCCGGATAGAATGCCTCCGTGAAATTTGCCAGTTTAGGATTCGTGGCGACTACTTTAGGTTCGAATGCCGTTGCAAGTGCCGATATAGATGCAAAAGCAACCAGCAGTAGAACCAAACAGGTACTGCTTTTCATATTTCCCTCCTCCTCTTTTAAATAAGCTACAAAAGATTATGCATTAGGAGTATTTGAACGTATGGAAAATACAAGATATAACAGAGGTTAACCTGGAGAGGACCGATCACTATATAGTCAAATGCCGAGATATATAGTTTTCTATAGACCAGTTTTTGATCTGGACCAAACCCTGCCCTGCGCGGCAAAAGGATTAAAATAGAGAGATCGCCCACCCTGCCGCCGAGGTGAATCTTTTTGTTTTTGGTTGGAGAGGCTCTCATAGGAAAGGAGCCTGAGATTGCTCATATCGATCTGATCATAGGGGACAAGGAGGGTCCGGTGGCCACGGCCTTTGCCTCCGGATTGACTTCGCTCTCTGCGGGGCACACCCCGCTTTTGGGCGTAATTCGGCCCAACCTGCCCCCCAAGCCGTCCACGCTCATCGTCCCCAAGGTGACTGTGAAGAACATGGATCAGGCCGCCCAGATCTTCGGGCCGGCCCAGATGGCTGTGGCCAAAGCAGTGGCTGATGCCGTGGCTGAGGGTATCATACCCAAGGATAAAGCCGAGGAGCTCTTGGTTATTGTCTCCGTCTTCATCCATCCCCAGGCCAGGGACTACGACGCCATCTACCGCTACAATTACGGAGCCACGAAGCTGGCCCTGGAGAGGGCCATGGCGGGCTTCCCGGACGTGGACCTCATGCTCTATGAGAAGGACAGGTCAACGCATCCCATCATGGGCTTCCGGGTGACTCGCCTGTGGGACCCGCCCTATCTGCAGGTGGCCTTCGACCTGGTCGATGTGGCTGAGGTGCGGCGGGTGCTGTCAGCACTGCCGGACAGCGACCACATCCTGATCGAGGTGGGAACTCCCCTGGTCAAGATGCTGGGAGTCAACGTGGTCAAGGAGATCCGTGCCATCCGGCCGGGGGCCTTCGTCATACTGGACCTCAAGACACTGGATACCGGCAACCTGGAGGTGCGGCTGGCGGCAGACGCGACGGCTGATGCGGTGGTCATATCGGGCCTTGCCCCCAAGAAGACGCTGGAGCTGTCCATTCGCGAGGCCAGGAAGACCGGCATCTACTCCATCATCGACATGCTCAATGTGGCCGATCCACTGGCCGTTCTGAAGGGTCTGGAGGTCCTGCCCGATGTGGTGGAGCTGCACCGGGCAATCGACATGGAGAAGAGCGCCCACGCCTGGAACAACATTCGCGACATTCAGGCCCTGGCCAAGGACGGACGCAGGCTGCTGGTTGCTGTGGCCGGAGGAATCCGGGTGGATACAGAGGGCGCGGCGCTCGCTGCCGGCGCGAACATCCTGGTCGTGGGCCGGGCTATCACCCGCTCCAAGGATATTCGCGACATGGCCGAGCAGTTCCTGGCCGGCCTCAAGCAGACGGAGATAGACCAGTACCGGGTCATGACGGACTTCTGAGATCGCAGATCTTGGAGGTCTTCTCTGTGCCTCTGCGCCTCAGTGGTTTGGCAAAATCCGCTGGCATGGATTCTGTCAGTGGGCTAAAAGACAAAACCACAGAGAAACAGAGGCACAGAGGACCAATAAACAATATTTTACTATTATTATTATTATCATTATCATTTGGCTCAGCCTCTGCCGCCAACGTACAGGTAGGCGAGCAGGATGAGCCCGCCGGTGCCGTCCTGCTGGTGGTGGACGGCCTCGGCGCGTCCTATGTCTATCCTGAGTATAACGCCTATGCCCTGGACGGCTCGCCCCTGGAGGGGTCTGTGCTCTTCAATCTCACAGGCAGCGGGGCAAGGGTGCTGGATGTGACGGTGCCTGTGCCTGAGACGACCAAGAGCCACAGCGTCCTGATAACCGGATCAGAGGATGCGGATCCGCAGAGCCCCGGCCCAACTATCTTCGATGCGGCCCGTGCCCAGGGCTATCTCACTGTTGCCGTCCTGGAGAGGGGCGACAGCATGCCCGTATTGCAGGAGATGGACGGCGTGCTGTATTTGGCAGACAATGCCATGCATGGGGCAGAGCCGGTTGCAGGCCAGCGGGCGGGCGCGCCGCCGGGCCTGTCTGCCGTTATGCAGGGCTGGAGGGATGCATTTGCCGGCTATACCGCCTCCCAGGGCGACGCCGGATACGCCGGGTACAATGCCTGGGCGCTGGATTGTGCGGCGGATTTGGTGCGCCACCTAGCAGGACAGAGGTTCCTGCTCATGGTCAACGCCGGGGCGGTGGACAGCGCAGGCCATAATCTGGGACCTGAAGGCTATCAGAAGGTGATCGCCGCCCTTGATGCACCCCTGGGCCGGCTGGCGGATGCCTGCCAGGAGAACAATGTGCTACTGGTCGTCACCGCCGACCACGGCATGGTCTTTCCCGGCGTGCAGGGACAGGGGGGCCACTCGGCGGAGCAGTACGCCTCCCGGCCCGAAGCCCTGCGCGTGCCCCTGGTCTTCCTGGGACCGGGGGTCGAGGAGGTCAACCTGGCGGGCAGATGGTCGGAGATGGACATCGCGCCTACAATGCTTGCTATCCTCAACATCTCCTCAGGCTATGATTTGCCGGGCGATCCCCTGCCCATCCGGGAGGGCTACGAGCTGAGGATCACTGGCGCGCCCGCGGGACTGGAACTGCTACGGGGCGGAGAAGAAGTGTCCTCATGCCCCGGTGGTGGTGATTGCCTCTTTCTGGGGCTGCCGCGGGGATTATACAGCCTGAAGGCTGGCGGGATGGAGAGGCAGGTGGCTGTGAACGGGGACGTGGCGGTGGAGCTGGGGGAGAAGGCAGCTATCCCGGCGAGCGCGAAGAAGATCTTTGGCGTGGTCCTGATTTCAGCCATAAACCTGGCGGGGATCGCGGCCATTGTCAGGATCTGGAGGAGAGGATAAAAAAATGCCGTGATGAAAGTCCGTGGATCGCTGGGCTGACCCTGGGATAAGCGCCTTCACCACAGAGACACAGAGACGGGACTTACAGCCTCAAAGAAATAGCATCATAGTAAAGTATATTTTTATGCAGTTCTCATACCATCATAATTCAGTCTGATTGGAGTGTCGATATTGCCGATTAAGCTTGCATCGTTTCTGATGCCTGTGGGTTCCTTTGCATCCAAATGCAGTCTAATGATTCTGACTCTTTCGGCCCTTTTCCTCATAGGCATTTCATCTGCCTCTTCTGCAGCCCTTGCCGTGCCCGCCTCATCCGCTCCTGCCAGCCCCACCAATGAGACGGTCGAGATCCAGCTCCTGGCCCTGAACGATTTTCACGGCCAGTTGGAGCCGCCTTCCGGGATGACCACCATCTACTACAACAGCACGGGGACGCCGTTCAAGGTTCAGACCGGAGGCGCAGCATATCTGGCCACCCAAATTAAAGGGCTCAAGGCCACCAATCCCAACACCGTCATAGTCTCTGCCGGAGACCTGGTAGGTGCAAGCCCTCTTGTCTCCGCAGTATTCCAGGATGAGCCCACCATCGAGGCCCTGGAGGTGATGGGGCTGGAGTATTCGGCAGCAGGCAATCACGAATTCGATAAGGGCATCAGTGAGCTGCAGAGAAAGCAGTACGGCTGCTCGCCGCAGCCCGGAGGATGCCGGGACGGCGATAACTTTGCGGGTGCTGGCTACCGTTACCTGGCAGCCAATGTGGTCAACAATACCACCGGAAAGACCCTCTTTCCTGCTTATCAGATAAAGAGCCTGGCCGGCGTCAGGGTAGCTTTCATCGGCGTATCCCTCAAAGACACGCCCACCATGGTCACCCCATCCGGCATCAAGGGCTACACCTTCCGCGATGAGGCCGAATGCATCAATGAGGTGGTGGCAGAGCTCGAGGAGATGGGCATAAAGGCCATAATCGTACTGATCCACAACGGAGGCGAGCAGGACGGACTGCCCAGCGAAAGCCGGAATTTCACTGGGGCCATCGCAGATATCGTGAGACGCAGCAATGATGAAGTGGATGTCTTTGTCACCGGACACACCCATCAGGCTTACGTCACTCTGATCGACGGGCGAATTGTGTCCCAGGCGGGCTCGCAGGGCAGGTTCCTGACGGATATCGACCTTCTCGTCAGCAAAGAAACCGGCGATGTCATCTCCGCCACTGCAAAGAATGTGGCCGTCACCCGCGATATGCCCGAAGATCCTGAGGTTTCCGAGATAGTTGAGAGATACAGGAAGCTCTCCGATCCTCTGGCCCAGGAGGTGGTCGGATCGATCGCCTCAGACATCCTGAGATCGCAAAACCCATCAGGTGAATCGGCTCTGGGCGATGTCATAGCCGATACCCAGCTCTACAGCACCCGCGACTATGGCGCTCAGGTGGCCTTCATGAACTCCGGGGGCATACGGACTGACCTGTTCTACAATCCGGGCAAGGGCGAGGGGCCGGGCAATGTGACCTACGGCGAAGCCTTCAGCGTTCAGCCCTTTGGAAACAGCATTTACATCATGAACCTCACCGGCAGCCAAATCGATGGGCTTCTCGAAGAGCAGTTTGACAATCCAGCTCCAGGGCAAAATAGCATACTCCAGGTATCAGAGGGCTTCAGCTACACCTGGAATGCAAGCGCTCTGCAAGGAAGCAGGGTGGATTTCAGCTCCATCAAGATCGATGGCAAAGGCATTGATGCCGCGGCCAGCTATCGGGTGGCAGCCAACGGCTATCTGGCCGACGGCGGGGACAACTTTGCTGTGTTTAAAGCGGGAGAGGACCGGGTCTGCGGCGTCGGTGACCTGACGGCATTCCTGGAATACTTCATGGCATTCTCACCCGTCCCGCCGGGAAAGGCGGACAGGATCTCCGTAACTGACACCCTCACCGGTGATCATGATATCGGCAAAAATTAATGGAGCCTGTATAATAATAACAGTAAGGATTATATGTCTTCCCTTGATAGGGGTAGAACCACAATTTTTTGAATTTGACTTGATGATTAAAAGGCTCGAAGTCTGATGAATGAATGCACGGCGGATTGCCGCCTACCCACGGCTGGCCAATGCCTTTCTCAAATAGCTCTTCTGCAGCCTTCTCACCCGGCCGCATCTCCACTCCATTCTCGAAATCCAGTGCCAGGACGCATCCCGCTGAAAACAAGATGAAGGCAATTGCCAATAAATATCTAGCCATTTCCCAATCTCCTTTTTCAATTTATCTGAGCAGCCCCAATTCAAATAGCTGCCCAGTCCACACTCCATTATCAGAATGATTCGAAGAGATAAAACTCTATCTCTCGCCCATCAGAGGCAAAGACCACAAAGCCGATATACCTCTTTGTCTTAGCGCATAGCGAAAGGCGATTGATAATATGCTGATTGGAATAGATGTGGGCGGCACAACCACCGATGCCGTCATCGTGGACGGCAGCCGCGTGGTCAAGACCGCATATGTGCCGACAGATCATGATAATCTGTTAGGCTGCCTGCTGGCGGCCATGGATGAGCTGGTCAGGGGCATCGATACCAGGAAGATTGAAAGGGTCGTGCTCAGCACCACCCTCATCACCAACATGATTGCTGAAGGCAAGACCGATCCCGTGGCCCTGGTGCTCATCCCCGGACCCGGCACCAATCCCAAAGATTACTCACTGGGAGAGAGCATAATTTTGGATGGGGCCATCGACTTCCGGGGAAAGGAGACAGACCCCCTCAAAGAGAGCCAGATCAGGGAGGCGGCAGCCAGGATAGCCGCCCAGGGCCTCTCCCGGGTAGCAGTGGTGGGCAAGTTCTGCCAGAGAAATCATTCTCACGAGGTCAAGGCTGGCCAGGTTATATCTTCCGTTCTGCCCAACGCCAGAATAGAGCTGGGCCACAGGGTATCCGGCCAGCTCAACTTCCCCCGCCGGGCGGCGACCACCATGCTCACCGCCGCCACCAAGGACAGCTATGAGAAGTTCGCCGCCGATGTGGCCAGGGCTTTAAAGCAGCGCAAAATCGAGGCTCCTGTCTACATCCTCAAAGCAGATGGAGGCACCCTGCCCCTGGACAAATCGGTGAGCATGCCGGTGGAGACCATCTTCTCCGGGCCAGCGGCCAGCATCATGGGCGTCCTGGCCCTCACCGATCCCGGAAAGACATCAGTGGTGGTTGACATCGGAGGCACCACCACCGATCTCGCCCTGATCCTCTCCGGCAGGCCCCTGCTCTCCGCAAAAGGAGCGAGGGTGGACAGCATGTTCACTCACGTGCGGGCCTTCGCCGTAAAGTCGGTGGCCATCGGCGGAGACAGCGCCGTCTGCGCAGGCAATGGCGCCATATCCGTAGGTCCGCACCGGGATGGCCCGCCCTGCTGCATGGGCGGAAAGGGGCCGACGCCCACTGATGCCCTGCGGGTCCTGGGGCTATCCGACATAGGGGACTTGTCAAAGGCCGAGCAGGCCATGAACATGGTCGCCTCCGGCCTGGGCTGCACGGCAAAGCAGGCGGCCCAGAAGGTGGTCGACGCTGTGGTGGACAGGATAGTCTCCGAGGTCCATGAGATGTTTCGGGAGTGGGAGGCCGAGCCCGCCTACCGCATCTGGGAGATCATGCAGAAGGAGAAGCTCTACGCCCAGAGCGTTGTCGGAGTGGGCGGCGGCGCGCCACCCCTGGTGCCCCTGGTCGCCGCCCAACTGGGCGCAGAGGCGGTTGTGCCCCAGTATGCCCCGGTGGCCAATGCCATTGGAGCGGCTGTGGCCCGTCCCACCCTGACGCTCAACCTGCACATTGACACCGAGAAGGGCGAGTACTCCGTAGCCGAGGACGGGAGCCTGGGCAGGGTGACGGACAGAAAGATGACCCCGGACGACGCCGAGAGGCTGGCCAGGAGGCTGCTGGCTGAAAGGGCGGCCCGGCTTGGCATAAGCGAGTATGCCTCCGAGGCGGAGGTAACCTACAGTGAGATGTTCAATATGATTCGCGGCTGGTCTACATCGGGCAGGCTGATGGACGTGAGGATGGAGGTCACTGCCGGCCTTCTGCCCTCCTGGGGGGGGTGCTGAGATGTCAACCATTGGCAATAGCAAGAGCGGAAAGACCGGGCTGATATTCTTCCCGGCCTTCGACTGGGCCATCAGCCCCACCCACCCGGAGAGGGAGGAGCGGCTGCTATACACCCGCGACCAGATCTTCGAGGAGGGGCTGATGGACCTGCCATCTATCGAAGAGTACAAGCCGCGTCTCGCCGAGAAGAAGGACGTAGCCCGGACTCACTTCTGCGTTCCCGACGTGGAGAGCCAGGTGACCGAGGCCCACCTCATCGCCGCGGGCAGTACCCTCACCCTGGCCGATGCCCTGGAGAGGGGCGAGATCAAAAACGGCTTTGCGCTTGTGAGGCCGCCGGGGCACCACAGCATGAGGGTGGTGCACGGCAACCGGGGATTCTGCAACATCAACAACATGGCCATCATGGTCGATTACCTGCGCAGTAAGTACGACCACAAGAGGATTGCAGTCATCGACACCGATGTGCACCATGGAGACGGCACCCAGGAGATATTCTGGCATGATCCCGATGTGCTCTGCATCTCCTTCCACCAGGACGGCCACACCCTCTATCCGGGCTCAGGATTCGTAAATGAGATGGGCGGGCCCCAGGCCCTGGCCCGCACCCTAAACGTTCCCCTGCCTCCCGGAACCACTGACGAGGGGATTCACTATGTCCTGGACAGACTCATCCTGCCCATACTGGATGAGTTCAAGCCCGACCTGGTGCTCAACTCTGCCGGCCAGGACAACCACTACACAGATCCACTGGCCAATATGCGCTTCTCGGCAAACGGCTACGCCAGGCTCAACGAGAAGCTGGCCCCCGACCTGTGCGTCCTGGAGGGAGGCTATGCCGTGGAGACGGCTCTGCCCTATGTGAACACGGGGATCATCCAGGCCATGGCTGGTCTGGACTACTCCCATGTGAGGGAGCCCGATTTCGTGCCGGGCCGCTTCGTCCAGTCGGCGGAGATGAAGCGGGAGATAGAGCACACCGTGTCCCAGGTGATGAAGATCTGGGAGGAGAGAGACGAGCTGGTTGCGACAGCCCTGGAGGGAATGGGCGAGTTCTACCGGCGAAAGAAGAGGATCTTCTACGACACGGACATGATCAACGAGAACCAGGAGGAAGTGGTCAGGCTCTGCCCTGACTGCTCCGGGTACATGACCATCAACACCTCCGCCCAGCGGGGATACGGAGTGCTGAACAGCGCCTTTTGCGTGGCCATTCCCCGCGGGGCATGCTCATCCTGCCGGGAGGATGCCCAGGAGGAGTATGCAGAGCACCTGGACGACCGGAGGATCGGCTATGTGCTGATGCAGGACAAGGACAGGGATAAGTTCAAGTTCTGCAACAATATGACCCACACCGAGAAGGGCTACTAAAGACCATCAAGCCGATTTTGGGAAGAGATGCAGAGCCGGGAAAAAGAAGAAATGGCGATTGAGGCGGAGATGATTGGGCAAGAGGAGCTGCTCTCTGCCGCCGCGGCCATAAGTGCAGCCAGCCTGGAGCAGGCGGCAGTTGCCGTGGCGGAGGCTTGCTGGGAGCTGTCCCGCTGGGCGGGCCTATTCGAAAGCCGCCAGGAGGGCCTCGCACCCGGAGAGGAGCACAAATTCGCCCGCGCCTTCTCGCTCACCATGCTCGGCCACCTGCCCGTCCGGCCCGCCACCTGTCCCTTTTGCATCCAGTACGGCCGGGACAGATCCTGCGCTGGCTGCGGCTATGCCGCCACACACGGCCGCTGCGACGACGATGCATCAGCATTCAGTATTTTTATCGAAGCCTTTCAGGAGCTGGGCAGAGTCATCTACCAGGATACAGAGGGGCGGCCCATTGAGATGAACGAAATAGAGGCGATCCTACGCATAAGCATCTCCAGGGCGCAGGAGAGGGCCGGGAGGATGGCAGAAGAGGTGAAGGCATGCCTTGAAGAGGCGTGGCCGGGGCAGGAATGCAGGACAATGCAGTTCATGCTGCTGAAGGCAGGGTATCTTAAGGATATGATAGATCTGCTGCCGTTCTGCCTTTTTTCGTCTGAAGTGGAGCACGGAGTGCGACGGGTAAAAGATGCTTTGCAAAAATATTGGTAAAAATAAATTAAAGACTTTTTACATAATCCGCTATTTCCGGATCATTCTTCAGATCATCGAGCAGCTTTTTCTCCGATGGCAGGAGGGCAGATCTCCCAGACTTTTCATTCAATTCTTTGATGCGCTCCAGCTTTCGGAAGTTTCCATACGTCTTCATGGTATCGCGCAGGAATTCCAGGGCAGCCTTGCCGCTCTGCCCTTTTCCGGAGAGCTCGGAGGCCAGCTTTGCCGCCTTTTCATCTATCTCCTCGGCAGGGCTCAACTTGAACTTTTTGCTCACTTCGATTATAGCATAGCTGCAGGATTTGAACTCGGACATATCAGAACTGAAAAGCTTTAGCTCATCTCCAACAAGCTTCAGGTAACTGACATCTTTGGCGGTCATTGCATCTCTCAAGATCACATAGTAGCCCTGCTGGAGAAGGGGATGGCCCGTCCCGGCCTCGGATGCTTCAAAATCAATATGCTCGTTGATAATTGGATCATGTGGATCAAGCTCATCGATTATCTTGGACCCGGATTCGACTATTCCTGCCGCCATATTCAAGGGGATCGAATACTGATATAGAACGGGGATGGAAGCGATGGCACTGTTTGCCAGGCTCTTGGCAGCCTCCAGGAAATCGGTATCCATTTTATCGATGTCATAGATCCTGATATCCAGCATGAGTGCTTCATCCAGATCTTTGAAGTCCCGCAGGGCCAGTATTCTCCTGTTTCGGAAGTTGTCGAAATAACCGAGCTTTGCATCCTTCTCCATGAAATGAACCTTTTCCACTTTGGGATCTGTCCCGAACTGGTAACTGGAAGTGATGAGAAGGTCATTGGTCTTTCCGTTTTTGAATGGATGCAATTCTCCATGCAAGCCTTTGCGATACTTTGGATCTTCACTCTCCAGGATCATGGCCCCTCGAAGAGTGACAGTGATGGAGTTTCCGGAATAAAATCGGGAGACCTGTAAAGAAGGGTCATTTTCAGCAGTCTCCATTTTAGAGGAATCAAGTTCGCTCTCCGATAATTCAGATATATACGTCTGAAGACCTCTGAGTTTGGCTGTTTCCGTGGCAGTATCGAAATTCAGCGGTGCTATCCACAGGCGGCTTTGATCAGATCCTAAATTGCTCATATTTTTCCACCCTGCTCAACATACTATGCATATGTGCAGGCTTTAGCGATAAATAATTTTTCATATAGATGCAACTATTAAGTTAAATACCATTACATAAGATTTATGCCACGCTGCAGCAACTTGGGATCAATGATTGATATCAATAGCCATACTTATGGTCTCGATGGACTCACGGAAAAAAAATCTCTGATCCCTGCATTCAAAGTCCTTTTAAATATATTTTAAATTTGATTAAATAGTCTGGCGGTAGGATGATAAGGGCAAAGATTAATCCATTGGCCTGTAATTGAGGCAGGCAATGACCGTTTGCTCCCCCACGGACATCAGAAGATGCGCCCTCGTCATCGCCACCATGACGTCATTCGTCCCACCCTTCCTTGCCTCCTCCATCAACATTGCTCTCCCGGCCATTGGAGCGGAGTTCTCCATGGACGCTGTCCTGCTGGGCTGGATTGCGACGAGCTACCTGCTCACCGCTGCTGTCTTCATGGTGCCCTTCGGAAAGTTCGCGGACATCTACGGCATGAAGAAGATCTTCCTGATAGGCCTGTTCATATTCACCCTCTCTTCCATGCTGGCCTACCTCGCCTCCAGCACAGCCATTCTCATGGCCTCGCGGGTGCTACAGGGCATTGGCAGCGCCATGATCTTCGGCACGGGAACGGCCATACTGGTCAACGTCTTTCCAGTGCAGGAGAGGGGCAAGATCCTGGGCATCAATGCCGCGACCGTCTATCTGGGCCTGACGCTGGGGCCGTACCTGGGGGGCCTGCTCACCCACTACTTCGGCTGGAGGAGCCTCTTTCTGGTCAATGTGGCACTGGGGCTCATCCCCCTGCTCATCGGCCTGTGGAAGCTGAAAGGGGAATGGGCCGGGGCAGGAGATGAGAGCTTCGACTGGACTGGCTCGGTCATCTACAGCCTGATGCTGGTCGCCCTGATGTACGGCCTGACACTCCTGCCGGGCTGGCAGGGTGTAGCACTGGTTCTGCTGGGGGCGGCCACATTTTTTGCCCTCATCCGCTGGGAGTCGGGCGTGAAAAGCCCGGTGCTGGATGTGCTGCTCTTCAGGAACAACCGAGTCTATTCCTTCTCCAACCTGGCCGCCCTGATCAGCTATGCCTCCACATTCGCCATAACCTTCCTCTTAAGCCTCTACCTGCAGTACATCAAGGGCCTGGAACCGGACCAGGCGGGAATGGTGCTGCTCGCCCAGCCCCTGGTGATGACAGTGCTCTCTCCCTACACGGGAAAGCTCTCCGACCGCATCGAGCCCCGGGCCGTGGCTTCGGCGGGAATGGCAGTCACCACTGCCGCCGTGCTGGCCCTCACTCTGCTGGCAGAGCAGACGAGCCTGGAGTTCGTGGCCGGCTGCCTGGCAGTGCTGGGCCTGGGCCTGGCCCTCTTCACCTCCCCCAATACCAATGCCATCATGTCCTCCATCGAGCCCCGCCACTACGGCGTGGGATCGGCGACGCTTGGAACCATGCGCCTGGTGGGCCAGGTATCCAGCATGAGCTTTGCCATGATGGTCTTCTCCCTCTACCTGGGGGCGGTGGAGATCACGCCCCAGTTTCATCCCCAGTTTCTGGCAGCGGTGAGGATGGCCTTTGCCGTCTTCTCGGCACTGTGCTTGATAGGTGTCTTTGCCTCTCTGGCCCGGGGCAGATTGAGGAGCTGAACGCTGCACCGCTTTGCAGAGTTCATGATGTGAGAGAGGCAATTCTTCCGCAGGCCTTCTTCTGCGCCTCGGCGATGGTCAGAAAAAGCTGCTTCTCGACATAAGCCAGGCGGATTTGGATCTCACTTTCGGCGATACTCGTGCCTGGTCTTTGTACGCCCCGATTCATCGCTGTAAAATCACAAGAATTCTGAGAACTCTTCCGGGTCGACTCTGGCCAGTTTTAGAATGTTTTTCAATGTTCCCAGTTTAAGCTCGTCATGCATAGGCACCACTGTGCCTACTTTGCCCTGTGCAGTAAATTTAGAGAGCCTGACATGGCTACCTGATTGCCCTGAAATAGCAAATCCAAAGCGATTGCACAGGATCTTGATGACGACTCCGCCAGAGACTGCTCTAAGTTTCGGCAACTTCTGTTACCTCAAAGGTAGTAATAAACGACCTCTCCATGCTCTTTAATGGAAATTCCTCCAAATAAAGCTCGGTCGCCTCCTTGAGGTTTTTGGCTGCCTCTTCAATAGTTTTGCCCTGGCTGGCAGTGCCCACCTCCGGGCATTCAGCAATAAATGCATCGTCTTCTTTGTGGATTACTGCTGTGAGTGTAAGCATATGAATTATCATTATCGCTTTAAGCTTAAATTCTCTCCGGAGAAAGCATCGATGACGCAGCTCAATTTAGATTCTCATTGCATGCAATCGCCACTTAAAGATATAGTGACGCCGCGACGACTGCACCTCACGCGGCATTCCTTCTCCGCCTAGCCGCACTCCCGCGCGCCCCCGTGCGCGTGCATACGTGCTGACGAGCGCGGGCGGCCTCGCCCCGGCGAGGAGGCGGGCCGGAGGCGCGCTGCGGCGGCACCCTGCCGGGCGGGACATTGCCGCATAAAGATCTACAAAATATTTTTGGCGATTCGCACAGTTGCCTCTATCGAGAAAACATCTAAATAGATTGCATACCCATCCCAGAGATGACTATGAAGCTGAAGATCAAGATTGCCGGGCAGAAAGTTCATGATGTGGGATATAGATATTTCTTGATGAGCAATGCCATCGATCTGGGGCTCAAAGGCTTTCATGCCCGCAATCGAACCGGTGAGACGGGTCCGGAAGTAATAGCTTTGGTGGAAGGCGATGAAGAGACTGTGGCAGATTTTAAGAAGATGGTAGAGGCCAGGAAACCTGAACATTCTCAAGTATCGCACATTGCCTTTGAAGAATACAAAGGAGATGTAATGAAGACGGAGAGCTATGCTCAAATCTGCTCCGCAATCCAGTTGAACAAGGCTATTCCGGTGCTTTTAGAAATAAGAGACAATACAAAGAATACCCTGGAAGAAATCAAAGGCATGAGAGAGGACGTCCAGCCTGGCTACGGGATGAATTTCCGGCAGATGCAATTGGACATCAATGCCATAAAAGAACGTTTAGGGATGAGTTGAGCTTATCTTTTTCTTTTGTTTTTCGGCATACGGCTGATTCCTGCGAACAATTACCTAAAGCCAGTGGCTAACGACGTATTTCACCACAAAGGGCGCAGAGCAACTGGAGATCAGTTCGATTGCCGTCTCCGGTCGCTCGCACTTGCATATCCGCCTCCGCCCAGCCGCACCCCCGTGCGCGTGAGAGCGAGCGCGTGCGTGTGGGCGCGGGCGGGCTTGGCCCCGGCGAGGAGGCGGACCGGATGGGCGTTGGACAATCAATAAACTAAAACTTCAATGTCTATGACTTTAGCGATCTTCAGAAAATCATTATCTTTGGTGATGATTTTGTCTGCCCCATTTGCGGCGGCTATCCCCGCGATCAGTACATCAAGAGCATTAACGGGAGTGCCCACGCTTTTCAGCCTTGCCATAATTTCGCTGGATGCCTCTGCCGCTGAGATATCATAATTCAAAACACGCATGTACGTGAAGAAATATCTGAAGAATTTATCCTCGCTCTTCGATCCCCTGTGTTTTATTCTTTGAAATATCTCATGATAAGTTATGGCAGTTGTAACTGCATCATTATCGATAAAACGTTGTGCTGCTTCAGGTCCTCTGAACAAGTCAATAAGGGCACTGGTATCTATAACATTCAAATTCTGAACCTCGCAGATGCCCTCATTCTTTTTGAATCCTCTTCAATCTCATCCAGAAGTTCGCTATTCCTGAGTGCTCCGAAAAACTGAGACAGGTCGGGTTTCTCCTTTTTTAAGAGCCTGTCAATCACATCGCTGAGGCTCTCGTCTTGCATCTTCGCCTCCACGAGACGCCTATGGACATCTTCAGTAATAGAGATGGTTATGGTGCTCATGATAATTTGTATGCTCTTAAAAGATATAAAATTGATTGCGCTGCCAGGCCGCGCGCCCCCGTGCGCGTGCATGCGAGCGAGCGGGCGCGGGCGGGCTCGCCCCCGGCGAGGAGGCGGGCCGGAGGGGCTATGCTGCGGCGTCCTGCTAGGTGGATATTGTGAGGTCGAACGCGTGGTTCCGAGCGGATGTATGAACGAGGAGGCACAACGAGGGAAATTCTTTGACACATTTTCTTATCGGGAAGAATCAGCATCGTCTATTAGGTGAGGATAATCAGAAGCAACCTTTTCCAGGATATACGCGGCTTTATCATAAGCCTGATCGTGGTGATCGAACCATATGAATACGATTTTATCGCCGACGATCATATAAACGATGACAAAAGGATTTACATGAACTCCCCTTGCCATCTTCAATTTGTATCTTTTCGGCTCGCCTAATTCTGGATTAGCAAGTATTTGGTCTATCTTCTTGATTGCTCTTTCCCGCAGAGCCTTGTCTTTCCTGGTTAGCTTCTTGAACTGATCTATGAAATCAGGTACCGGCTCAAAACGGAATTTCATAAAATCAGAGATTTTTCAAATAGTCCAGGAACTTCTCTTTATCGTCAAAAGTCTTGCCAAGACCCGCTTCATACTGATCGATCCCTCTTCGGATATGCGCCTCAAATTCCGAGAGATTTTGGGCCTCTTTCTCATTGAGCAGTTCCTCGCTCTTTCGGGGAGCAATAGCCACTCTTGACTTAAGGCCGTCTGAGCACATCAGTATTGATTCTCCTGCTTTTTGCTTTTATATTATGGTGATGCAGTTCTTGATACATGTACTTTTCTAAAGCTTCGGTGCGTGGCC
>CAYQKI010000043.1:0-10248 GCA_964418105.1 uncultured Methanotrichaceae archaeon
TTTGTGGTGAACGTCCGGGAGACCACTGGGTTAGATCCGGTGCAAACGCCTCCACCACAAAGGCACAAAGCTCACAAGTACGCACAAAGAACGAAAAGCTCATTTTATGCAAATGTCAATTGCACTTGATCATCTCTCCTCTGTTCAGCTCCGCCAGCCTCTGGGGCGAGCCCATCAGCTCCGTTCCCACCAGCAGGGCATCCGCCCCCGCCTCCATCATGCGCCCGGCGTCCCCAGGGCTGTGCACCCCACTCTCCGCCACCAGAAACACTCCGGCCTCTCTCGCCTGCGGGGCCAGCCTCTCGAATGTGGAGAGGTCCACCTCCAGTGTGTGCAGGTTTCGGTTGTTGATGCCAATGATGCGGGCGTCGGTCGCCAACGCGGCCTCCATCTCCGCCCCGGTATGAACCTCCACCAGTGGCTCCATGCCCAGTGACCGCGCCGCCTCGATGAATCCCTCCAGGTCTATTCCCAGGGCGGTTATGAGCAGCACCAGGTCGGCCTGCACCTCGGAGAGCTGCCGCTCATCGAATATGAAGTCCTTTCTCAGTACCGGCAGCCCTGCCCGGCGAGCGATGCCGACGCTCTCCAGGGCCCCCAGGAAGTGGGTGGGCTCGGTGAGCACGGACAATGCGCAGGCCCCGTTTTCGGCATAGGCTGCGGCATAGGCTGCCACCTCATCAGGCAGCAGCGCCCGGCCCAGGGCCTTGGGCTTGATCTCGGCTATGATGGGAATCATGCCCCGGCTTTTGAGGGAGCGGGCGGAGGCGGTCAGGTCGCGCCTCTGCCATGGCTTCCAGGATGAGGCCGTGGCAAAGCCCCTCCTACTCGAGGCCGCCAGTATGCCGTCTATCAGCGGGTGCAGCCCATCACATCCTCAATCCAGTTTTTGATCAGCTTCTTTCCCTCGGGGGTCAGCACCGACTCCGGATGAAACTGCAGTCCACAGTGAGGCCGGCTCCTGTGCCGCACCGCCATGACAGTGCCGTCCATTGTGCGGGCGCAGACCTCCAACTCCGGCGCGAGGCTCTCTACCGCCAGGGAGTGATACCTGCCCCCCACCAGAGGGCTGTCCAGCCCCCGGAAGATCCCCAGTCCGTCATGCTCGATCCGGGAGGTCTTGCCGTGCAGAGGCGTCACGCGGCCGATGGTCCCACCGTAGGCTATGTTCATGGCCTGATGGCCCAGGCAGACGCCCAGTATGGGCACGTTGCCAAAGCAGCGAATGATCTCCAGACAACTGCCTATGTCCCGGGCATTGGCAGGATGGCCCGGACCGGGAGAGATGACAATTCCCGCCGGCCTCATGGCCGCCACCTCTGCCAGGCTCACACGATTGGATCGCACTGCAGTGGGCTCATAGAATGTAGAGACATAGTCCACCAGATTCCAGACGAAGGAGTCCTGATTGTCCACAAAGAGAATGGGCTGGCGGCAGGATGCCTCCGGCCCGCTGCGGCTGACCGCCGGGCTTTTTGGGCCATTGCCGCCGTCTATCATACCGCCACCCCCAAAGCCCTCTTCATGGCCGCCATCTTCCTCTCCGTCTCCATAAATTCCTTCTCCGGCACCGAGTCGGCCACAATTCCCGCCCCGGCCTGCACCCTGGCCACCCCGTCCTCGACTAGGACGCTCCTGATGGCTATGGCAAAGTCGGAGCTGCCGTCGACGGAGAAGTAGCCGATTCCGCCGCCGTAGATGCCTCGCGGCTCCTCCTCCAACTGGTCGATGATCTCCATGGCCCGCAGCTTGGGCGCTCCGGAGAGGGTGCCGGCGGGAAAGGCCGCCCGTGCGGCATCGAACTGGTCGCACTCCTCCCGCAGCTCACCGGAGACCGTGGTCTCGATGTGCTGCACATGGGAGTACCTGAGGACGGACATGAAGTCCTCCACCTGAACCGTCCCGGAGCGGCAGACGGAGCGCACGTCATTTCTGCCCAGGTCCACCAGCATGACATGCTCCGCCCTCTCCTTCTCGTCGGCCAGCATGATCTTTGCATACCGTTCGTCCTCGGCGGCTGTCCTGCCCCGGGGGCAGGTCCCGGCAATGGGATTGACCCTCAGCCGGCCGTTGTAGGTGTTGAAGAGGGTCTCCGGCGATGCCCCCACGATGGACAGGTCACCGAGCTGGAATAGATAGGTGTAGGGGCTGGGATTGATGCTGCGCAGCTTCCTGTAAAGTTGTACCGGGTCGGGGCACTCCACCCGGGTAGACCTGGCCAGCACTATCTGGAATATGTCGCCCGCCAGTATGTGCTCCTTGGCCCGCAGCACCGACTGCTCATACCTCTGCCGGCCCCCGGTCAAAAGGACGCGCCCCGGCGGGGTGCAGTCCTCCGATTGGTCGTAGTCCGGGTCGATTCCGCCGATGGTCTCAATGAGATTGACCTTGGGGCCGGGCAGCATGGGTGCGATGGTGAAGTAGACCCGCCGGGTGAGGTGATCGAATATGAAAGTGCTCTCCGCCAGGCAGAACATGGCGTCAGGGGCAGAGCCGTTCGACATCTTTCCCAGCCTCTCCATCACCAGGTCGTAGGCCAGATATCCGATGGCTCCGCCGGTGAAGACCTGCCGGCCAAAGCTGTTGGGCGAGCCCCGGCTGCAAGGGATGGCCGCCCGCAGGGCGTCGAAGAGGTCAAAGCCCTCCATGAGCGGCCCTTGCAATGAACTGCCCACCCTCTCCACATCCGCCACCCTGGAAAGCCGCTCCTCCAGTAGCTGCATGCCCCCGCTGTAAAACTGCATCTTCAGGAAGCGGTTCTTGATGGTCACCACCGACGAGGGATCGGCCCCCACGAAGGAGAACCTGGCCTTCTGGCCCGACTTTTCCACCGACTCCAGCAGATAGGGATGCCTTCTGCTCTTCAGGGCCAAAAAGAGGGATAAAGGAGCATCCACGCTGACCTTGTCGGTCACATCCACATACACCGGCTCTACTGCTGGGAGGGACATGCCCTCACCTCCCTGACAAATCCAGCCATCTTCTGCTCATCCTTTCTTCCCTCAGTCTCCAGGCCGCTGGAGGCGTCCACGGCATAGGGCCGGACCCTGCGGATGGCATCGGCCACATTGCCGGGGTGCAGGCCCCCTGCCAAAATTACGGGTACTGCCAGGCCGGCGGCCAGCCGGGCGCTCCTCTCCCAGTCGTGCACCCTGCCCGTTCCCCCCAGGACGCCCCCGGCAAATGTGTCCAGCAGAACGGCGTCGACGCTTGCGGCGATGCGGCGCGCCTCCTCCAGCTCCGTCTGCGCAGAGAGAGCGACCACTATCTTCTGGTGTACCCTGCCCTTCAGCTCCAGGAGCTCAGACGCGCCCAGGGAGCCGTGCACCTGCAGGACGTCGGCGCCGGTAGCATCCGCCAGGTAGACCGCTCCGTCCACGTCCTGGGGAGCAATCACCGCCACGCTCCTGTTGAAGAGAGGCACCTGCTGGATGAGACGGCTCGCCTGCTCTGCCGAGAGGCAGTGCCGGGATGAGGCGACCTCCACCACAAATCCCACGGCATCTGCGCCGGCTCGCAGGGCGGCTGACAGCTCAGTGCGGTCCATGATGCCGCAGATCTTTATGCGGGTCAAAGGAACCTCTCCAGCTTCTCCGGCTCGCCGCCAGCCTGGGTCATCTGCTGGAGCACATGCAGGGCTCTGCCCGAATCCAGGGCCTCCTCTGCCATCCTCGCACCTTCTGCGAGGCTCTCCGCCCTTCCGGATACGTAGACCGCTGCCCCGCTGTTCATGGCTATGATGTCCCTGGCTGCGCTCCTCTCCCCTTTCATGACGGCAGCCAGCCTTCGGGCGTTCTCCTCCGGAGAGCCGCCGGCGATATCATCGGGCTTCGCCCTGGGATAGCCCAGGTCCTCAGGCTTTAAGAGATAGCTTATCACTTCTCCCTCTTTCAGCTCGGCCACCTGGGTCTCGCCGGTGTTGGCTATCTCATCCATGCCATTGCCGTGCACCACCAGGGCCCTCTCTGTGCCCAGGACCTTTAGCACATTGGCGAGCTTTTCGCAGAGCCGGGGATCGTATACTCCCATCACCTGAGCTGCCGCTCCGGCGGGATTGGTGAGCGGCCCCAGGATATTGAAGACCGTGCGCAGGCCGATCTCTCTTCTCAGCGGCCCCACCCGCTTCATAGCAGGGTGAAATGCCGGGGCCAGCATGAATCCGATGCCCAGGCTCTCGATCATGGCGGAGACGGCCTGGGGCGAGGGGCTGATGTTGACGCCCAGCTCTGAGAGCACATTGGCGCTGCCGCATTTGGAGCTGATAGCATAATTGCCGTGCTTGGCCACGGGAACGCTGCAGGCAGCGGAGACGATGGCCGCCGCCGTGCTCACATTGATGGTGTTGGAGGCGTCCCCTCCCGTGCCGCAGGTGTCAACCAGGGTGCCTTTGACCCGGGGGTGAATGCGAATGGCCGACTGCCTCATCTTCCTGGCAAAACCGGCGATCTCGCTGACCGATTCGCCTTTTATGCGCAGGGCAACGAGGAGCGAGCCGATCTGGGCATCAGTGGCGCTGCTCAATATCTCGCCCATGAGAGACTCCGCTTCTTCGAGGGTCAAGTCGCGCCCTTCCACGATCTTTTGAAGATAGCTCATTGTAAACACCAGCATCAATGTATAATCTTGTACTTTGATGTGGTAAAAGATACATTGTATTTAAAGATTATGCACTGAGTCCTTTTGCTTCCTGTTTAATTAAAAAGAACGGTCTTTGTGCGTCCTTTGTGTTCTTTGTGCTCTTTTTGGTTATATTATTAGGCCGCCATTAACTATTTTGTTTTCTAATGAACTGCTGATAACCACAAAGAACACAAAGCGCACAAAGAACTCACAAAGAAGGAATCTTCGTACCACACAGAGGAGACACAGATCACGCACAGAGAGGGCGAACAACTGAATGAACTTCACTTCAATCGATTGGACTCGAGGCCGTCTCTCTCCAGATCCCGGCCAGCCTTCCTGCCCCTGCTCTCCCGGCTTTCCGGCGCTCCATCCGCCTCTTCATCCAGATGGGACAGGTCAGCTCCGCACATATCCTGTTCATCTATGACCGCCCTTATAAAAGTTGGGGGCTTTTCGCTATTTCCTATGGCTAAACCGGAGTTACTCTGTCATTTCTGTTGTCAGCTCTTCCCTGTGCGTTACTTCTGTGTCCTCTGTGTCTCTGTGGTGAAAACGTCGTTAACAACTGGTTATAGCCGGCGCCGACTGCCACCACGGCAAAGCCTTTTATCTCCTGGGCGACTGTAGAAACACATGGCAAATCTCAATGTTGCAGTCCTGGGTGCTCCCGATTTCAGCAAGGATCTGGGAAAGAAGGGCACAGCCAGCGACCTTACCTTTTACAACCTCAAGAAAGGTCAGAACACAGTCACATTCATAGAGCCCAGCAGGTATCCTGAGCGGCTCGCCCCCCTCTACCATGCCGTATCCCTGGCGGCCAGGGCCATCTTAATCGTGGACAAGATCGATCCCGCCTTCGGCGAGTCGGTCATCATGCTGGACTGCGTGGGCCTCAAGGACGGCATAGTCATCCTCCGAAATTACCTGGCCAGAGAGCAGATCGCCCCCCTCATCAAGGGCACAGTTGTTGACGGCTACCAATTCCTGCCAGATGACAAAAACGCCCTTCGCGAAGGACTGCTGGAGCAGGTGGCAAAGATTGACTCGCCCCAGAATGAGGAGACCGGGACCATGCCCGTCGATCACTTCTTTAACGTACGGGGCATAGGCACAGTGGTCCTGGGGTCGGTGGCGGAGGGCAGCATCAAAAAGCACGATGTCCTGAGGGTTCTGCCCGGCGAGAAGACCGCCCAGGTACGCTCAATTCAGAAGCATGATGAAGACTTCGACACCGCCGGCATCGGAGAGCGGACGGGCATAGCCCTCAAGGGCGTGGAGGTGGAGGACCTGGACCGGGGAACAATTCTCACCAGCGACAAATCCATTAAAGCCGCCTCTTCACTCAAAGCCACCGCCTCGATTGTCAAATACTGGCCGGCTCCCCTCAAGGAGGGCATGGTCCTTCACATCGGCCACTGGATGCAGTATGTTCCCGCCAGAGTGGAGGCTGCTGTTGCTCATGACGACTGGCATCATCCGGAGCTGTCCCTGAAGCTGGACAAGATGCTGGTTTACCGGCCGGGGGCAAGGGCGGTCCTGACCTACCCCGAAGGCGGAAAGCTGAGGGTGGCAGGGACGATAGAGCTGCCCTAATTGTTTTCGACTTTCTTTCTGCTTAATTTTTTCATTTTATATTTTATAATGGTCAGAGATACACCATTCTCTCAATTTTGCCATATTCTTTTTTTGTTAATTACTTTTTTTTACTTTTCACCAAAAGGGTTAAAAACCTTTTAAGCAATTGGGCTTGAGGTGTACTATTGAATGGGCATGCAAACGATTTCGGCTCTAGATTTCCAGGGGTTTAGACCACCTCCATTGAAGCATTTGGCCACATGCCCGTCAATATCACCCGCCTGCCAGGATAGACTGCCGTCTGATTTTTTCGTAATTGTTTATGGCCAATTATATCTGAACACGCATGAAATGGAGGGACAAATCGAAATCCTGCGGATGATGCAAATCGTCTACATTGGAGGGAATAATTGTGCAATTTGACCCACTAGATCTCGGCTTATTTGCTATTGTGCTAATTGTGCTCGTAGGACCGTTCATGGTCAAGAAGATCGAGCACAACCTTGAGGCATTTCTATTCGTTATGGGCGTATTGGCGGTAACGATATCCAGCTTCTACAATAAAGAGGGTTTAATGGCCACGTTGGGCTATACCCAACATCAGGCAGAGCTCATCGGCTGGAATATGGAAATAGTAATGGAAGCCATCGAAGAGCCAGTCATAAAGGGAATCGTTCCTGCGGTGCTGGTTGCCGGCCTCCTCTTCCATTACGGAAAGAATGCCGTGCAGCAGGCTATGAACTCCATCACCAAAGTAGTTCCCGTAAAGGTAATCGTATTCCTGATCGTGGCTGTTCTGGGGCTGATGTCCAGCGTCATCACGGCCATCATCGCCTCTCTGCTCCTGGTTGAGCTGATGAACTGCCTGCCCTTTGACCGGCAGACCAAGATAAACATCGTCATCATTGCCTGCTTCTCCATCGGCCTTGGAGCAGTGCTCACCCCCGTGGGCGAGCCGCTCTCCACCATCGCCATCACCAAGCTGCAGGGAGAGCCCTACAATGCTGCTTTCTTCTTCCTCTTCAACCAACTGGCCATTTATATCATACCCGGCTGCCTGGCCATGGGCCTTCTGGCCATGTTCTTCACCGGCAAGGCCAAGGCCCTGGAATGTAAAGTGAGCCAGGAGGATGACGGCGGCCTCAAAGATGTGGTCATCAGGGCGATCAAGGTCTATGTCTTCGTCATGGCGCTACTGCTGTTGGGCGGCGGCATGAAGGTGGTAATCGACAAATACGTTTTAGGCATAGCCCCGGAGATCCTCTACTGGGTCAACATGGTGTCCGCCATTCTGGACAACGCCACGCTCACCGCAGCCGAGATCAGCCCGGCCATGAGCATGGTGCAGATCCAGGCGGTCCTCATGGGCCTGCTCATCGCAGGAGGCATGCTCATCCCCGGCAACATCCCCAACATCATCTCCGCCGGAAAGCTGGGCATCTCCAGCAAGGAATGGGCCAAGCTGGGCGTTCCCCTGGGACTGGTGCTGATGGCGGTATACTTCGTGTGGATCTTCTACGTGCCCTTCCACATCGAGTTTCATTTCTGAAGGCGGGATAGTATCCCGCTGATATTTTTTTATAATTGATAAATCGCGGTCTTTTATCCCCGGTCCTTTTCCGATATTGCAGCCCATGCAAGATTAGCCAATCATTTAAATGCCAATAAATTCCAATCCGGTCGATCAGACGGCAAACGGTGAGGGCAGACATCTATGCCAAGCGGCAGGTATACGAGAATAGAAATCACCCAGGAGGCCTACATGGGCCTTGAGGCTGAAGCGGTATTGCAGGGCAAAACACTCAAAAAGCTGGCGTCGGACCTGATCCTCGGCAGCATATCGGAGA
This sequence comes from uncultured Methanotrichaceae archaeon, assembly GCA_964418105.1. Lineage (GTDB taxonomy): Archaea > Halobacteriota > Methanosarcinia > Methanotrichales > Methanotrichaceae > Methanothrix. The sequence goes on from CAYQKI010000043.1 coordinate 8,046, forward strand.
AGGCACTGCAATTTGTGCAGCAAAGCAGAACATCCCTGCTTGAAGAAGAGGACGGAATTCATGACAAAAAAGAGGACGATACTGACAGATATTGCCCCAGGATATCCGAGAACATAGAGGCTATCCAGAAGATAAAGGAACTGTGGTCAAAAGATCCCAGGCCCTCGCAGAGGGAGATCGCCAGGATAATCGACTATCCCGCATCTTCCACCAAATATCAGATCAAGAATATGCTGGAGAGGGGCGAGCTGAAGGGCTGAAGCATCGCTATCAATCAGCTCTCTATTTTTTACGGCATTTTACATAGATCCTGTAGCCGAACAGGTTGAGGCCGGGCCGGGATGGCAGCACCCGGCGCTCCAGGAAGCGCGAGACCCTCTCCTGGACGAATCCGGGGTCGACCAGTGGACGCCATCGGCTCATGAAGAGATAGCCCTGGAACAGCTTGAAGTCAAAGCCCCGGTGGCAGAGCACAGCAAAGCCGGCGTCCTCCAGCCACGCCCGGAATTCCGCAGGCGATACGTATTCCGGGGGGGATATCCTCTCCCGGAAGAGATGCTTTCGTAGCAGGGTATAGTGGGAGATACGGGAGAAGAAGTCGACCACCAGCACGCCCCCCGGCCTCAGGACGCGATAGAACTCCTGCAAAGCGAATAACGCCGCATCGGGGCTGGGAAGGCATGTCAGGACGCCGCTGCTCACCACCCGATCGAAGGACTGATCCCGGAAGGGCAGAGCCGTGACCGAGCCCTGCAAGAAGCCTGAGGCAGTTGGGGCGGAGCACACGGTTACATCTCTGCCGCCAGGCCGGTGCAGGCTCTCCGCCCGCAGTGCGGCTCTGCTCAGCATGTTTCTGGAGAAGTCCATGCCGACGGCGCGAAAGTGCCCAGGAGGGCTTCTCAGCTTTTCAGTAGCTCCTATAGTACCAGTTGCATCCATCAATTCGGCACTGCCATACCCGTTGCTCAGGGCTCGCAGGAGAAGATTGCCATTACCGCAACCAGCATCCAGAACCACTCCGCAGGCACCGGAGAAGCAGAACCTGGCCGCCTCCTCCTCGAACTCGGCCATCATCTTCAATATGAAGTCCGGGGCGTCGTCGGGCAGGTCGCGGGCCATCTTGAGGTCGGCATCGTCTCCGCACCTGGTCTGGCACTCCCAGAAATCCAGCTCATCCCTCTGCAGGCGGGTATCAGGCCCCGGAAGATCAGAACTCTTGCCCATGGAATGGACTCACTCCCGCGCTCCGATGAAGTGAGAATTATTAATAGTTTGCCAGGGAACAATTGTGATCGCAATTTCAATTCAATTTGCTCATCGGAAAAAGGAGCCGGTCATATGGCTGCAAGGGGACACAATAGAGAGCTTGAGGAGATCGCAGAACGGGTAATGCTTGACCTGGAAGGCCACCTCTCCGCAATGCAGAGAGCCGCCGAGCAGATCTGCGCCGGCCGGGCTCTGGAGGAGGTTGACGTATCCGGCTATCAGCTCTACCTGGCCAGAAAGGACCCCAGAGACAGCTCCAGCCGGGCGGAGGCGGTGATGTGCAGCATGGAGTTTGATCGCTACTTTCAGATTCTGGAGCATGCTGCTTCTGCGGCAGGACTGTGCCTGGAGGAAGAGACCGAGCTGGAGGTGGAACTGCCCGAAGCGGAGTTTGAGGAGAACATGATCACCGGCGGCTTTGAAAAGTACAAGGGCCTGGCGGTGGGCCATCACAACCAATGCCTGGAGGAGCTGATGGTGGCTGTCTGCCTTCGCCTCAAGGAGCGGGGCCTGGCCGTGGCCTGCGTGCCGGATGAGGATGTGATCTTCTATCTGCCCATCTGACCGGATGTGATGAGCAGTCCCTGCGTTTTAGTTGGATGGGATGGCAGAGGGGTCTTATGACTTCAGGCGTTCACTACATGGCAGCCTATTTCCTCCTCTTCGCGGCCGTGCATAGCCTGCTGGCCGATCCCGGATTCAAGAGCCCCGCCAGGGCAGCTTTAGGCGGAGGCTATGACCGCTGGCAGCGGCTGGGCTACAATATGCTGGCCATCTTCATGGTGCTGCCCTTCCTTTTTTTACTGGTCTTCCTGCCAGGCAGAGTAGTCTACAGCATTCCTCCGCCCTGGAACTGGGCCATGATGGCCGGCCAGATGCTGGCTGCATGGGCAGCGCTGGCGACCCTGCGCAGCACCGGCGTCTCCAGCTTCCTGGG
>CAYQKI010000043.1:10348-16598 GCA_964418105.1 uncultured Methanotrichaceae archaeon
GGGGCGAACTTTATGATGGATAGACATTCGATCTCACTATGGGGTGCGCTCGCCCCGGCATTTCTGGTGGCCCTTGCCGTGTCGCTTCTCTTGGGTAGCGCGGCGGCAGTCGAATCAGGAGCGCCTATTCCTCCTGAGAAGTTTTCAGACGACTACTACAAGGTCTATGGCACTCCCGATCTGACTGTCTCCCTGGACAGCTCCCGCCTCTATCAGGGGGAGAAGTCCTCTCTCTTTCTGACAGTCACCAACCGGGGGCGGATAACCTCTTTTGAGGCAAACGAGGAGCCTTCTGCCAATAAGAGGGAGGAGATGATAGCCGCCCAGAAGGAGCAGGAGCTGGAGAAGCTGAGGACGACTGCCCAGGATGTCTCCGTGCGCCTGCGGGCCGAAAATGAGAGCGCCATAGACATCTCCCGGCCGGTGGCCTATCCGGGCAGCATTCGCGAGGGTCAGACCTCATCCCGGCTGGAGTTTCCTCTCGAGGCCTACAAGAACGCCGCACCGGGGCAGTACCGGCTCTACGCCGACATCAATTACACCTATCAGAGGGATGTATCCGTGGAGGGCGATGAGGACCGACCGGAGAGCCCCGACGTCTTCTACTGGTACGAGCCCCTCAGCCAGACGGTGCCCCTCATCCTGACTGTGGAGAGAAAGAGCCTGGCCGAGTTTGCGGTTCTGAGCATTTCGCCCCCCACCCTGGCCGCGGGCTCAGAGGACAATGTGGTGAAGATCTCCATCAAAAACGTGGGCAGTGAGCCGGCCAATGACCTGGTGGCAAGGCTGCGTCCGGAAAGCGGCATCTATGTCTCTGTGGACGAGTCGCCTATCCCCGTCCTAGAACCTGGGCAAGAGGCTGAGCTGGCCTACAAACTCGATGTATCCAAGGATGCCGTGCCCGGCAAGAGATATCAGCTTCGCATTCTCTTCGAGTTCTCCGATCCCTTCCGCGACGATCTCAGCGACTGGGAGAACGCCTATCTGATCGTGGAGGAGGAAGGCCTGGGCAGTTCAAAGATCACCATTATTGCTCTCCTGATTGCGGCTGCCCTCCTGGTTCTGGCAATAAAGAACAGGGAGAGGATCCGGGGCAGGATCGGCGGCAAAATTAAGCAACAATAGCCGATGAGAGGTGTGTGCAGCATGGACGGCGAGGGCAGTGGTCCGGCGATTTGGGCTCGCGGCATCAGCAAGAGCTTTGGGCGGCAGAAGGTGCTGGACGGCCTGTCTGTGCAGATCCCCACCGGCATCACCTACTGCCTTTTGGGAGCGAACGGCTCAGGCAAGACCACATTTATCCGGGCGGCGGTGGGGCTGCTGCGCCTGGATGCAGGAGTCCTCTCCGTGCTGGGCCGGCCCGTCCAGGAGGTGGGGGAGATCTACTCTCAGATCGGCTACATGACCCAGCACAAAGCCCTCTACCCGGACCTCACTGTGCAGGAGAACCTTGAGTTTTACGCCGGGCTGTACGGCCTGACCAGAAAGGAGCGGGAGGAGAGGATGGGCGATCTGCTGCAGATGGTGGACCTGGCCGGCCAGCGGGCCCGTCTGGCCGGGGCCCTCTCCGGGGGCATGTACCAGAGGCTCTCTTTAGCCTGCACACTCATCCACCAGCCCAGGCTGCTCCTGCTGGACGAGCCCACGGTGGGCGTTGACCCACGGCTCCGGCAGAGCTTCTGGGAGTACTTTAACCGGCTGGCAGAGGAGGGCAAGACGGTCCTCATCACCACTCACCTCATGGATGAGGCGGAGAAGTGCCGGCGCGTCGGTTATATGCGGGCGGGCAGGATGGCAGCGGAGGGAAGCCCCGAAGAGGTCCTGAGCCTGGCGGGGCTGAAGACCATCCTCAAGCTGTGGCTGGCCGGGCCGGAGGAGGGTGCTGCTCTTCTGTCAGCGGAGGGCTATTCAGCCGCCGTCCGGGAGGGCGTGGTGCTTGTTGAGCTGTCGAGCCATTCCCAGGTCAGACAGATCCTGGCTATGGTCGAGCCTCTGGACATGAGGCTGGCCGAGCCCACCCTGGAGGAGGCATTTGTCCTCCTGGCGGAGGGGCGGTGACCCCCGGCCTGGCGCGGGTGGGGGTGGTCGCCCTGCGAGTGGTCCGCCAGCTCAAAAGGGACCGGCGGACCATCGGCCTGATCGTCTTCGCCCCCATTGTGCTCATGATACTCTTCGGCTATGCCCTCTCCGGGGAGATGAGCGGCATCGCCCTGGGGCTGGTGGACGGAGGCGGCCACTCACACCTGCGGGAGCACATTGAGTCCATACCGGATTATGAGATACTCTACCTGGGATCGGAATCGGATGCGGAGAAGCTGATCTCTGAGGGACAGTTGGACGGGGCGGTGGTCCTCTCGCCGGACGGGGTGCGGATCCTGCTGGACGCCAGCAGCCTGCAGATATCGGGAGCGATAGCGGCGGCGGTGCAGGCCGGGGCGGGCAGGGAGACGGCGGCGAAGGCCCAGGGCAGTGGGCAGCAGGCCGCGGCCAGCCCCATCACCACTCGCTATATCTTCGGCTATGACCTGGAGATGATGGACACCGTCGGCCCGGCCATTTTAGGCCTGGTGGTCTTCTTCTTCACATTCATCAACGCCGCCATCGCCTTCATTCGAGAGAGGGCGCAGGGCAGCCTGGAGAAGTTCATGGTCTCGCCCCTCTCCCGCCTGGAGATGGTCTCCGGCTATGTTCTGGGTTTCTCTCTATTCACACTGCTGCAATCGGCCACGACCCTGTTCGTAGTAACCGCATTCTTCGGCGTGCCCCTGAAAGGCAGCCCCCTCACGGCCATGATGGTGGTGGTGCTGCTGGGCGCTGGCGCTCTGGTGCTGGGATGCTTCTTCTCCAACTTCGCCAGAAGCGAGTTTCAGGTGGTGCAGTTCATCCCCCTCATCATCACTCCCCAGATCGTCCTCTGCGGTATCTGGTGGCCGCTGGAGGCCGTTCCTGAGTTCATCCGGCCCTTCTCCTACATCCTGCCCCTCACCTACGCCGCCGACGCCCTGCGGGCGGTGATGCTCCGCGGGGCTGGCGTCGCCGACATACTCTATCCAGACCTGCTAGCGCTGGGCCTGTTCTTCCTGGTCTTCTTTGCCGCGGCGACAGCGATGCTGAGGAGGGAGGTGGCTTGATCAGAAGCGGAACGTCGAAAAAGCTTTAGAGCAACTTGATCCCTCTGCCGTATTTCTGAAATATTTCGCGGCAGACGTCTAATCCAATATCGGTAAGCTGATAAGTTATTTCATTTCTGGTTTTATGCAGGCTCACGTAACCATGTGCAATAAGAGAAACGAGTGCCTTCTCTGCTACTTTTTTCGTGCGCTTGTCCTGCTGGAACTTCTTCATGAAATAGGGCTTAGGAACATGGGCAGATTTGCTGGAATTGGTTGCTTGACAGATGCTGGTTAATACGCGCCTCTCCATTGCATCTATCATGCGTTTTAGAATAGCTTATATGGATATAAATGTTTGGATTATGGGTATTTAGCATTTACAGAAAGGTTTAAATAACTTTTATGTTGTATTCATATTATGAGCATTTTACAGGCCATTCAAGCCGTCGAGGACAAGGGGATTGATACCGACCTGGAGCTCTACGAAGTAATCGAGAATAGTCCCGGAGAGAGTGTATACTCTTTGGCCAAGCTGATGGCCTGGAGCCCTGGCAAGACATATGCCTCGGTTAGACGTTTGGAAAAATCGAAGCTGGTCCATATCGAGAAGATGGAAAAGGACGGCAGGTCTGTTCTTGTGGTCCGACCGTATGATTGGTATGAATTCTTCTCCTCTGAGGAGCTACAAGAGATGAGCCGACCGGAGTTTATGGACGAAGTAGAGGCCGTTGTTAAAAGCAAAAACGTGATGGAGTAGCCCTCACGTCAGCTTGCTCTTCACCTTGGCGTAAAAGCCGTCCCTTCCTACTTTTACGAACCTGGCCGGGGTCTTGGCCTTGCTGATGATGATGCGGTCCTGGGAGGAGATGGTCGCCGAGCTCTGCCCGTCCACCACCACCAGCGCCTCTTTTCCCGGCAGCCTCAGCCGCACCTCGATGACGCTATCTCCTGGAATCACCCAGGGCCGGGAGGAGAGCTTGAAGGGAGCCATGGGCACGAGCACAATTGCATCCACCCGGGGGTCGACTATGGGCCCGCCCGCGGACATGGCGTAGGCCGTGGAGCCGGTGGAGGTGGCGATGATCACCCCGTCCGCCCGGAAGTCCTCCATCAGCGCCCCGTCCACTACGATCTCAAACTCGATCATCTTGGCGGGGCTGGCAGTGATAAAGGCGATCTCATTGGTAGCTCGCGGCTGGCAGACGCCGTTTAAGAGCAGCTTGAGCCGGCTTCTCACATCCACGTCAAAGCCTGAGATGAGCTTCTTGAGGGTCTCCACTGCCTCCTTCGGCTCAACGTCCACTAAAAAGCCCAGGGTGCCCATGTTTATGCCCAGGATTGGCAGGGGATCGGCCATCTTGTGGATGGTGCGCAGAATGGTGCCGTCGCCTCCCACGGATACTATGAAGTCGACCTTCTGCCGCTCCATCTCAGCGACCGAGCAGCCCTGCTGGCCGATCCGGGGAGCGAGGTCCTCGTCCACCAGAATCTGCACCCCAGCCTCGCCCTCGATCTGCTGGATGAGCCGTCCGGCCAGTTGCACAGATTCGCTCTCCCGCCGGGAGACAAAGCCGATCCTAATCTGCCCCACCCCCGATGAGGCGGAGTAGCTCACTGTGGAGCAGGCCGTTGGAGCCGATGAGGTCCCGCCTCTGCCACATGTCTCCGCCAAGATGCAGCCTCCCGCCACGGGCGTCGGTAACGGTTCCCCCAGCCTCCTCGATGATCAGCTTTCCCGCCGCCACGTCCACCACCCGCATCATTCCCCGCAGGTCCACGAAGGCGTCCAGCCGGCCCGCCGCCACCAGGACCATCTCCAGCGAGGCGCTTCCCAGGGTGCGGATGCGGCGCACAGTGTCGCCGATGGCCTCCAATCGGCCGGTATGGGGCCGCAGGGTGTAGGCGGATATGCTGAATGCAGCGAGGTCCCGGCCGGAGGAGACGGCCATCCTGACTCCCTGGCCGGTGTAGGCACCGCGCCCGGCTTCAGCGTAGTAGCGGCTGCCCGATGCCAGGTCGCGGATGTAGCCCAGGCTCGTGTTCTGGCCGGAGAGGTAGATGGAGATGGAGTAGAAGGGAATGCCATGGACGGCGTTGAATGTGCCGTCCAGCGGATCGAGATGCAGGAAGTAATCGGGCCCGTCGCCGGGCGAGATGCCTTCTGACTCTGCCTCTGCCAAATCCCTGTCGCCCTTTCCTCCGATCGTCACCTCGCCGATCTCCTCGGAGAGGACGCGAAAGCTGAGGCCCGAGGCGCGCAGCGTCTCCAGGACGGCATCTTCCGCCGCCCGGTCGATTCGCTTGGTAGGTGTCCCGTCCGCGCCCATGTTCACCTTCTGGCCGGCGGCAGCGGTGCCGACCAGCTCGGCAACGGCAGATGTTACTCTATCCGCCGCGCCATCGCACAGGCTCAATAGAAAGCTTCCCCTGGCTGAAAGTCCCTGGCTCATCAATGGACAGGATGCCCGCCCAGTATAAAAGTCTCTCACAGGGCAGCCACTCACACAGCCAGCCGGAAAACTTAATTAATGCCAATATGTATCATGCTATCACACTGCAAACTCAGTGCAGTCAAATCACAATTAGGAGGGATTCTATTGATCGTCGGCTTGCCTACTGATACCTTTGTCGGAATCATAATCGTGCCTGTGGCCATATCGCTTCTGCTCTTGCTCTGGGCACTGAGGTGGTGATTGGCATGGATACCTTCGGGACAATTATCGTAATTCTCTACTTCATCGGCCTGGTGGGCATCGGCGCCCTGGCCTCCAAGAAGATCAAAAACTCCACAGACTTTCTGGTGGCGGGAAGGAACCTGGGCTTCTGGACGTTCACCCTTCTGGTCGTCTCCAGCATCTGCTCCGGCATGACCATATTGGGCGTCGCCGGCCTGGGATATGCCACCGGCTGGCCCAGCATCTGGGAGCAGATATTCGTGCCGCTCTGCGCTGCCGTATGCATACTGTTCTTTGGAACCAAGATGCACACCGTCGCCGCCAAGACAGGGTACGTGACGGTGCAGGACTACTTCGCCCACCGCTTCTACAGCCCGCGGGGCATCCGCGCCACGTCGGCAGTGATCGGCATTCTCATCTCCATCATCTACCTGGTGGGCCAGTACATCTCCATCAGCATGG
>CAYQKI010000044.1:0-16465 GCA_964418105.1 uncultured Methanotrichaceae archaeon
GGATGGGAAAAAGATCGTGACCGAGATTACCAAGAAACAACGCGAAATCTTGGAGGGCCTTCATACATGTGCCTAAATGATGGGGAGGTCAGGTTAGAGATCAGATTACTATGCTATTGCTGGTGATAGCCGCAGTGACAGTGCTGTGGTTTGTCCTATCTCGCATGCATTTTGTTGTGTTTGTCGGAACTTCAATCTGGGGATTGATTCTGACCATCCTGGGCGGCATTGTCGCCTATTCCTCGTGCTCGACCATTTCTTCAATCGCTCCCGATGAGCATGACAGAAATGCTAAAAAAATATTATCAGCTATCCCTCACTTCACCTACCATCCCCACCAGTAATATGTAGTCCTCACCGGCCCGTAGATGTTGGCCCTCCACCAGGGATCAAAGGAGTTGTACCAGTAACCGTAATAGGTCGCCGGATAGCTCCAGCTATAATGATATGTTGTGGGCTGCCACCAGCTTGAGTAGCCGGAATGCCCGTATGAGCCGTACCCGTCGTGAAGGTGCACAGCCACAGCCGTGCCCAGGAATAACAGCAATCCAAGAGCCAGGATTGCCAGTGCAATTTTGATCTTGCTCATTTTCATTCCTCCAATTACATTGTCCTCACCTGCATATAAAAGGGTGATTTTTATGTAGACCTCGGCTAATAGTCATATGAATGAGACAGAGCAGACACACTGCGCAGGCAGACCTCAAAACGCTGCGCCTCCTCTTTGCCGGCCTCGCGGCCGGCGACTCCCTGGGCAGCGCCACTGAATTCATGCCGCAGGATCAGGTGCCGGACTGCTACCGGCATCTTAGGGAACAGGGCTGGCCCTTCCGCCAGGCAGGCAGTCCCTCGCGGGGCCTGGCCTCCGGCTCGCCCACCGATGATACGGAGATGGCCCTCTGCATGATCCGCTCCTACTTCCGGGAGGGCGGATTTGATCCCCAGGGCATAGCCCGCGAATTCGTCTCCTGGATGAGGGGCGGCCCGAGAGACATCGGCGCCACCACCAGGAGGACGCTTCAGATCTGCGCCGGGGCAGAGACCTTCTGGGATGGCGGTCTGTCCTTCTGGCGAGAGGTGCCCCACTATGCCGCCAACGGCTCGCTCATGAGAAATGGAATAGCCTCCGGCCTGGCCGGCCTCACAGACCCGGCAAGCCTGGAGAGGGCATTTGAAATCACACTCAAGCACGGCATGATCACCCACTACGCGCCCCTGCCCCAGATCTGCTGCCTGGCCCAGACCTATCTCATAGGAGAGCTACTCCAGGCCCGGGGATATGAGGAGCAGTGGCTGCCGGATTTTCGAGCCTCCGTGGAGGGCTACCTGGCTGAAACGGGTGACGGCATAGTACTCTCCTGGCACAAACAGGTCGAGGAGCGGGGAGACTTGACAAAAGCGATGGATATCTTCTGCCGGGAGATGGGCGAAGCGGATGAAAGAGGCGGAGCGAAGCGCTTTGATCCCTTCCGGCACGACTATGCCAGGGGCAGCGGCTACTGCCTTCTCACTCTGCAGATCGGCCTCTGGGCACTTCGCTGCAGCCTTGACGACCATGCCTACTCCGCACCGCCTGGATTTCCAGAGGAGGTCTTCGCCGCAGAGGGCAGCGCCCGCCTGGCCTGGGTGGCCATGATAGGCCATGATGCCGACACATATGCCGCTGTGGCCGGGCCGCTCATATGTGCGGCGGCGGGAGGCCTGCCGCCGGGATTTACGGAGGGGCTGGCGGCTCTGCAAGAGTTTGATCAAATTACCGGGCAGGCTGAGGCAGGCCGGCCGGCGGAAAAATAGGGTAGATGCTCGCCGCTCTCCCAAACGCTCTTAAACGCCTTCATACACGAGCGGCCGGATCTCGTAGACATCCAACTGGCGCTGGATGGTAAACCGGTCATACCCCTTCTGGCGACTCATGAGCAGAGAATTGCCCACGTCCTTGGGCAGATAGAACTCCTCATTGTCCAGCTTCACCCGGAAGAACTTCTTGCTCGCCCCCATTTCCATGTCCCGGTATCTGCCTGTCACCTTCTCCCCTACCTTCAGGATCCTGGGTTCCATAAAAGTTTCACCTCATCGATAGTTACAATTGCATGCTGCTACTACTTCAGCCTTCCGATTGAATTTCAGAAGACATCATCACCGCACAGAATGATGGGCCTCCTCGACGGCCGGGCAGCTCAGGGGGCAGGATCCCTGCCCCCCGTCATCCCCATCTCCGCCGCCCCACTGCAATGCCAGCAGATCCGGGCTGAGGAAATCGGCGATTGAGCCATTGCTGGCCCCACTATCCGCCGATCCCGCCAGGCAGGCGCAGCCGGAGGCAGAATCGGCCTCTGCCTCCGCCTCTTCGCCCACAGGATCCACCGTCTCACCGCCTGACCGTTCCGGCGGGCAGCAACCCAGCGACTCCCTGAATATGACAGAGCTGTTCTGCACCGCCACAGGACCCTGGCTACAGTCCGCCATCACTGCCGCATGGTTGATGATGTCTCCGGAGCAGTTGCCCACATCCAGGTTGATGTCGATTTTCACTTCATCGCAGATGGCCAGGTGAAGAACAGTCCAGTTGGAGCTATTGCTCTCCAGCCGGACGGGCCGCAGGGAGGAGTTGATGAACGAGGCGCCTGGGGGAAAGATATCCTGCAAGAAGAGCGGGCCCAGAGCAGCGCTGCCGTCGTTGGCCATGGTGATGGTGTAAGAGGCCACATCTCCCCCCAGCCGGCCCTCCTTGATGAGGCGCAGGTGGGGGTGGTCGTACCTGGCCGGCCCGGCGAGGCTGATGCTCCGCTTTATGAAAAAGTCGCCCTGATAGGACTCCTCCCGGTCAACGTCCATGCTGCTGCCACCGCTGCCACCGCTGCTACTACCATTATTCTGGCTTCCAAGCAGCGTCCTGAAACCGGCCACCCCTGAGAAGGACGCTTCGCTCCTCCGCTCCCAGGGGCTCTCCGAGGTAGCATTCATATCCAGCCGCGTGGCGCTGCCATACTCCTCGGAGATGAGGCTATTGGGTGTGGCAGAGGCCATCGCCTCCGACCACCTCTGAGAGATATTGAGAGCTGTGCGGCAAGCTACAGGCAGAGAGACTCCTGCAAAACTGGCATTCAGCTCCTTGGACATGTACCCGGAGAAGGTATCAGTGTGCTCCTGCACCCGGAAGGACCCGGTGCCGGACTCGCGGCTCTGCAGCCCCCGGCCCCGCCCGTCCCGTCCTGCGGCACGTTTGTCCACATAGCCGAATCCAGAGGCAGCCCGGTCCTGGGTAAGGCCGCTGCCGGCATCGTGAAGTTTCTCTGAGATCTGGAAGGCCCCAAAGTACTGCTCATAGGAAGAGAACTTTTCGCCCTGCATCTTCCTGGCGGCAAGGCTGGCCGTCCCCTCGAAGCTGGAGTTGAGGCTCATCTTCGATTCATTCTCATCTACAGAAATGCTGCTCTCCGCCTTCAGCCGGCGGGCATATCGATAGGACTGCACCAGAGAGGTGTTGGTTATACCGTTTTCGGCAAGGACCTGATTGCTCCAGAGAGAGTTGAGCCCCTGCACCCCGCCCGGCAGGCTGATGGATGCAGGCTGATAGTCTGCCTCCACATCCCTCTCCAGGCGGATGGACTTATTGGCGGTGAGGTACTCCAGGCCCTCCCGGCTGCTGTAGTTTCCGCTGCCGTGCTCGCGCTGAGAGAGGCCTGTGCCCTGCTCGGCTAGGATGGAGACATTAGCCGAAGCAGTGAGAGACATGCCGTCCGCTGTGACGTAGACCCGGTTGCTGAGAAGCCCGGCAGGGCGGGCGGTGGACAGGTCGCGGTAGGAGCGGACGAATCCCTGGCCGGTGACGCTTCCGCTGCTCTGGAAGGCTGCATCGCTGCGGGGAATGCGCACGGACAGGCCCATCTGCAGGCAGCCGCCCGGCTCCAGGGAGGCAAAGTGCCACAGGCCGTCTTGGGAGGTCTGCGGCCAGAGGGAGATGACCTCCACCTCCGAGTCGAAGACATCGCGCACGGTGATGTTGGTGGCAGCCTGCCCGCCCCGGTTGCAGACTGTGATCAGATAGTCAGCCTCCTCCCCGCGGCGCACGGCCTTCTGCATGGCGGACTTGGTCACAGCCAGGCGGGAGCCGTTGTGGACTGCAGTCTGAATGCAGCCCACCGGCTGCACTCCCAACTCATCGCAGCCGATAAAATGGCAGTTTTGCAGCAGCGCGCCGTCGGGAAGGGTCTCTTTCACCCTTACCCGCATGGTGATGGTATGCGGGCCGTCGTCTATCAGGATGGGAATAATCCATTTTCCACTTTCGGCGGGCTCCGGGTCCGATGAGACGAGGGCCACACCCTCATCCAGTTGGTCGCGGATGACCACGTTATGGACAGAGCCGTTTCCCCGGTACAGGTAGGTCAGGGTGTAGGCGAGGTCCCCGCCCACCTGAACCGGGTCCGGATCGGCGGCCTTGGTGAGGGTGAGGCGGGCTGCGGCTATAAAGGCAGCGGCCTCTCTGTGGTAATCGTTGACACCGCCTCCGCCCGTGCGCTCCACCGCATTGCTGCCTGGCCGGCTGCTCCAGGTGAGAAGGGCGCGGGCCAGAGGCGTCTGCCCCGGCGCAGCATGACAGGTGGCATTGAAGCTGAATATGGCAGAACTACCATCCGATCCGCCGTCCACTTCCTCCTGCATGACGGGCAGGTGCCAGCAGAGGGCCTCTTCGTCGAAGAGGGCACCGGGCCCGGACTTCGCCGAGCCGGGCTGATAGGTGAGGCCACCGGGCAGCATGATCTGCAGATCCAGGTCATAGGCCGGGGCGCTACTGGCCGCCGTGTGGGCCGCGGCCAGGGTGAAGGTGATGGCATCGCCCGGAGAGGCGGCGGCCCGGGAGGCGTTTATCTGCAAAGAGAGATCCGGCTCGACGATGATGATGGAGCCCGAAGTGTCCGAGTCGCTCTTTCGGACGGCACCGGGAGAATCGGATGATGCCGCGGCCCCCTCCAGCCAGCACATTGTGGCCGCCTCTCCGGGCAGCTCTGCGCCGTCCTGGCTGCTGGCGCCGTTCTCCACCAGGCAGTTGTAGGAGATCTCCGCCTGCCGGGCGGATGGGGAGTCGCGCAGGCGCCAGGAGATGAGAAGCGATCCGTCAGGGCCCACCGCCCTGGTTTCGCTCTCCAATGCCAGCCCGTGCAGGGAGATGCTGCTCTCATTGTAGACCAGGCCGGGGGCGATGGTATCGTTGATCCACAGGTCGCAGGCCCCGGCGGGCAGATCGGCGGAGATGGCAAAGCCGGCGGTCTCGCCTATGGCCATGCGGCGCGGCTCATCCGGAGACTTCCTGAGGGCAGTTCTCTGCCCCTGCTCCACCATCTGGCTCTCTTCTTGGCATGGCAGGGAGGCGGCACCCCAGGTGGCGGAAAAGAGGCTTTTGTAACTCTCCTGGGTCGCTGTCACCTGGCTCTGCAATTCGATCTCCTCCCTGCCGCCGGGAGGAAGGCATGCAACTGTCCAGTTCACTCTCTGGCCGGTTTGATCTACGCCCAGCATCCTCTGGCCGTCCAGTGTGGCATTTACGGCCACGGAATTTGCTGCTCCATCGCCGGAGTTTTCCAGCAGGACTCGCCAGGAGATCACGTCGCCCCTGGCCAGGTCATATCGATCCGGTGTGACGGAGAGGCTCAGGTTGGCCCGCCGCACGGCTATGTCAGTGCTGGATGAGGCAACCGTCCCGGACGGGGAGTTGATGCTCGCCAAAAGCCGCCCCTGCGGGAGGGCCTGGCAGCCGGCGGTTATATTGAACTGCAGGGAGAGGGACTGGCCGGCGTAGATGTCAGAGGGGCTGCCGCCGTTGCAGTAGCCCGGCGTTGCCGCCTGAAACTGCCAGTCGGAGTCGCTGGCCGTATCCCTGCCGGAGGGATGGCGTGCCCAGCAGAGATTTGAGTTCTTTTCGTCTCTGCCGGGAGAGGTGCGGTCAGCCTCCCGGCCGGCTGCATCCAGCAGAGTGAGGAAGGTGTTGTCGGAGTTGATCAATGAGCTCTGGGTCCAGTTGAGGAGAAGATAGGCCTCCGGTGCGATGACTGTGCCCGCACCGATTGATACCGCCTTCCCAGAGCGGCTGTCGGCAATCTTCCAGCCGCCGATGTCCATAGACTGGCCGGTTGGATTGTATAGCTCAATCCACTCCCTCCCTGCGTCGGAGCCTGCTGGATTCTGCTCCCACTCGTTTATGAGCAGATGCTTTCGCCCCTGCAAGGCTGCGCTCAGGTCCCATTCTACTGTGCTTTCCCTCTGCGCAGGCGAGAAAGAGGAGGCTGCGCCGTCCATTAAGAGGCTGCCGTTTCCGGCATAGTCGAAGCCGGGGGGCAGATCCAGTTGGGCGGAGAGGGCGCTGGCATCCTCAGTGCATGTGAAATTAAGCCAACAGGTGCCCTCTGCGGATACGTCCATCCCGGCCGGGGAAAGGAGGGTCAAAGATGAGGATGCAGCAGTCAAGACGGAGAGATAGAGCAGCAGGAGAGCGGCGAGAGCTGATCTCCGCGGTTGGAGATAGAGATATTTTTCCCGCAGCCGGTTGATATCAGAACGGCTGTACCTGCACTCGGAATCAGATTCACACTGCATTGATTAAAGCCCCCCTTCCAAACTAGTTCGTATTTTTGATACTGATCTAAGATACGAATCTCTTATTTAATTTTTTCTGTAAGTTCTGAGAAAGTGACTCACACTGCCATGATAATCATAAAAAAGACAACCGAAGGAATCCTCAACGATGGCCAGCCTCCTGATGCCGCTTGAAATTCAGTACACGAACGGCCACCACAGAGGCACAGAGCGCACAGAGGACTCACAGAGGTTTAAGCCTTGGTTGCCAATACATAGAACAGAGAAGATCCTTAGAGTCAATTCAGGTCGGCGCAGGCGAGCGATAGGAGAGGCAATCGAGGTGACAGCTCCCGGAGTTGATGCCACCTCATCTTCAGCCGAACCTGCGCGCCCCTCACGTCCGCTTCCTCTTCCTCGCCGCCCTGTACTTGGGCCAGCTACCCCTGGCCAGGCCCTTCCTGGCGTAGGTCTCGGCCACGCTCTGCCCGACGGCCCTCTCTATGCGCTCATCGCGCATGCGGCGCTCGGAGGCCGCTTTCTTGACGATGATGTAGTTGGCTATCAGAAAGAGGGGAAACATGAGTATGCAGATGACGACGATGTGCCAGATCTCCATATCATTAGGTTGTCAGCCGGATATAAAAGATGCACCTCTGCTTGGGTGTCATCTTTATTGGCACGGAAATGCCATCTTTGTGAGTCCTCTGTGCGCTTTGTGTCCTTTGTGGTTATCAGTGGGAAGCGATTTAATTAATATATCCTGAAAATTTAACCACAAAGAACAAAAGGGCTCATCTTCTGATCCTGCGTCTACCTGAACTTGGCCAGCAGCCTGGCGTAAAAATCCCTCTCCCGGCCCTCTGTGCAGCGCACCAGCCGGTCCAGTATCAGTTCCGGGGTGCTCCGGGCCAGGTAGTTGTAGCGCGGACTGCGGCAGACGCGCAGGTTGTTGTTCTCGTCAAGCCCCTCCGCCTCGATGCCGTCCACCCGCACCGCAGTCTCCGCAAAGCGGCGCACGTCCTCCGCCAGGTGGCTGACGAAGACCGCAGCACAGTCTCTGCCGTTCAGCTCGTCCAGCATGCAGGCTATGATCCTGGCACTGGCCCCCGGCTCGGTGATGGCCTCCAGCTCGTCGGCCAGCACCAGCTTTCTCTGCTCGTTCTCGACAACGGCAAACTTTCTCATGGCCGTCTCAAAGGCCCCGGCGGAGAGGGTTCCCCGGCTCTTGCTGAAGTAGTAAAGCTCCTGGAACAGGCCGATGCGGCAGGACCTGGCGGGCACGGGCAGGCCCATGTGCGCCAGAATGGCGATCTGGGCGATCAGGTCCAGAAGAGTGGTCTTGCCGCCGGAGTTGACGCCGCTGAGCAGAGCCACCCTCTCCTCATGGCCGCTGCCGCCCAGGGCATAGCTGACCGGCTCTGCATCCTCCAGGAAGAGGTGGCGGCCCTGCTCAAAGCACAGGCACGGCTCCCCGGCGATCTCCGGAAATATGAGACGCTCATCCCTGGCAAAGCAGCCCAGGGCATAGGTGAAGTCAAACTCCATCACCGCATGCACCATCTCCTCCGCCGCCTGCCTTTTATCCTGAAGGGCTCTTGCCAGCTCCCTCCTGGCCTTCAGATCCCTCTCCTCCCTGCGGCTCCTGATCTCCTGCTCAAAGGAGCGCAGAGCCTTTTTGTCCAGCTCCAGAGGATAGGAGAACTCCGCCGGGAAGACCTCCTCCAACTGGGCAGCTTCCGCACCGGCCAGCTCCAGCTCTGCCGCTGCCCGGGCTTTGGCGGAAGCGAGGACTTCGACATAGACTCCCCTCATCTGGGCCTCGATCAGCTCCCGCACGCCCTCCCCCCGGCTCATGGCCAGGAGAAGATCGGAGCCGCCCAGAGTGAGAGATCTCTTCTCAATCCGGCTTTTCAGCTCCTCATTGGCCCAGGCAACGGCTGCCGCCACCGCCCCGCCGATTCCGGAGGCAAGCCTTCCCAGCCTCTCTGCCTCCCGGTCGGAGCTATCGTTGAGCCTGAGCAGATGATTGTGCAGATCCCCCCAGCCGCCCCAGCCAGCGATGCCGGCCTGCTCGATGATCTGCGCCGCCCCTGCCGCTGAGCAGAGGCTATCGAGGTTCTCCTTGAAATAGGCCAGGACCGACTCAGGAACCAGATACCACTCCTCCAGCGACCTTGCAGCCTCGACGCCTTCCAGATCCTCCCAGCCCCGAAACGGCAGCCTCTCTGCTCCCACCAGGCTGATCTGGCTGTAGCCTCTGGCCAGGTCGGCCATCTCGGCAGCGCCCTCCGCCAGATGCAGGTCTATCAGCCGGTCCAGTCCCCTGGCCTTGAGGCTCTGGAAGTCCTCCGGGCTGGCCGCGGCCACAGCCCTATCCCGAATCCTGCCCGCAGAATGCTCGCGCAGGGGGCGTACCCTCTTGAGCATCTCATCGAGGCCCCTGCCGGAAAGCTTCTCCGCCGCCAGGATCGACTGCTCTGCCATGCTGCGGCTCTCTGCCAGGAGGGCGGGGCTGGACGAGGCAAAGAGGGTCCCGATCTTCATCCGGGCATAATCGCTATGGGCATACTCAGCCATCTTGGAGAGGAGCTGCCGGCTGATCCTGGCTGCCTCATCTGTGGCCGCAAATTGATCCGGCCTGGCCCCGTGCTTGAGTGCCCGCATGTGCTGCACCAAAAGCAGAGCCTGCCGCTCGCTAAGAGCCCTGACCAGGCCGGAGACGTCCCCCTCCAGCACCGCCTGCAAGGCCTTCTCCTCATCGCCATATTGCTCTATGAGCCGCTCCCGCATGCGCGAGCCCACGCCGGGCAGATCAGTCAGTTTCAAACGGCCTCATTTTGCCAGGAATATAATATATCTGTTTTGGCAAGGCGGCGGGTAGGAAAGGGAAGAAGCTTGATATCCCAGGCTGAATGAACGGGATCTGTGCTGCTGAATTCCCTACTGGGCCTCGAAGATGAGGAGAGCGTATTTTTGGCTGAGGAGTCATGGCAGGACCTCATCGACCTGCCCGTCACAGAAGAAATCCTGCAGGAGGAGCTGGAGCCGGATGCCTGCATCATGGTCAAGGATATGGGAATAGGCCTGCACCTGAGCCACCCTGAGCCGATCTGGCTCTTCCTCACGGACAGGTATTCGCCTCGAAAGATTCTATCTGCAAACGCCGAAAGGTGGCCCAACCTGCCCCTGCGAGAGGTAGAGGCAGAAGAGGAGGATCTCTTCTCCGCCCTCACGGAATACCTTTCCCGATCACTGGCAGAGGAGCTATTCTGCGAAAGCTGCCTGCTCAATCATTCTCCCCGGCATGTTGAGGCCAGAATTGAAAGGCTGATGCCACTCTTGCAGCAGGCGCTGGCAGAGGCCGGCATTTGGGGAGGAGCCATTGCCGGACAGGGCAGATTGGAGCCGGACCGGAAATATCAGGCGGTCCCAAAAGAGCCATCCTGCGCCGCCCCCGCGGGCCATCTCCTGCCTCAAAAGCCCCGCCTGCTTGAGATCTGCTGCGGTAGCGGCATGGCCACCCAGGCCCTCATCCGTCTGGGCTATCAGCCCCTGGCCATGGACAGCGACCGCTGCGACCTCTGCCAGGCAGTAAAGGCAGAGCTGCTCGATCCAGGCAGGTCGTTTGTGCTGGATGCCAGGAGCCTGCCCCGGCTCTTCCCAGCCCGCCACTTCAGCGCCGTTTTGGGATTCATGGTTGGCCTGATCGAAGACTTCAACTGGCCGCTCTGGAAGGATATACTGCTGCAGGCGGCAGGACTCTCCGACCGGATAGTGCTTTTTACAGTTTATACCCAAAAGGAGGCGGAGCTCATCGCGAAGGCATTTGAGAGTGCCGGCTGGCACGGCCGGATAATCGATAATCGAGACCCTACGGGGATATATGATCAGTGGGCATATCTCGGCTGGCGTGCAGGATGACGGAAAGGTTAATTACACTTCCGCGGGCCTTTGTGATATAGGTGAGATTCTTGGCTGATTTTAAGAAGAGAAATGCAGAGAGAAAGGGTGGCAAAAAGGAAGAGATCAAAAGCAAGAAGCTCATGGAAGAAAACCTCGACGATCTGAGGGGCAGGGGAGAAGAGGAGAAATAAAGAATTCCAGTCTGATATCAGAAAGGGGAAGATGGGATGGCTCTGCTTTTAGCCACCCGGTCCCCAAAGACCGATAAAGGAATTAAGAGGGCGTCTCGCTCAAGGTCCGGGAGAGTTCCTTGAGCTTTTCGATGCTCTGCAACGTCTTGGCCGATTCTTTTAGCTTTTCATCCTCGAAGTGCTTTATGATCTCATCCAGGGAGATGGTGAGCCTGTAGACCTTCATGGGCCGGCCCTTCCCGTCCTTTTTAATCTCTCTCTCCTCCACCCAGTTGTTGTTCCTCAGGGTGCGCATGGCAATGCTGACCTCAGGCTGGCGGAGATTGGATCCGATCTCGATCTCCCGGGAGGTGGCCTCCTCCACATTGGCGAGATAGGTGATCATGGCGGCCACATTTCTGGGAATGCTCAATTCGCGAAGCACGTCTACGAACTCCCTGTCGGCATCATCCAGAACTTTTACAGAGAATTGTCTCATAATGACCTCATTCTATTTTTGGTTATAACAAATACTTTATGATATAAATAGTTTATTTCGATGAGGCTTATTTTTGTAAAATATAAGATTCTACAAGATATATGCAGGTGCGTAAGGATATTTTCTGGGTGTGCTGTTACTATGATTCTAAATTCATAGATCCAATTGAATAGAGAACATTTCTGGCCATCTGCCCCCACTTAATCCAGGAGGAAATAATACCTATACTAATATAATTTTATCAATCCCGGCAGCAAAGCTTCTCCGAAAAGGCGATGAGAAGATAGATATATCCCCGTTTCACTTCCTTGGCCCATGGAATTGAAGCTTGATCCTTGGGGCGCTGTTCATGTTGAAGATTATTCCAAGCTCTTTGAAGAGTTCGGCATATCCAGCTTTGAAGATATTCTTCCAAATCTCTCCAATCCCCATCCTTACATGAGGAGGAGGATCATCTTCGGCCATAGGAATTACGATGCAGTCCTGCGGGCCATGCAGAGGCACGAGCCCTTTGCGGTAATGAGCGGATTCATGCCCACCGGCAGAGCCCATTTCGGCCACATGATGGTCATGAATGAGATCATCTGGCATCAGCAGCAGGGCGCAGATGCCTTTGCCGCAGTGGCTGACATGGAAGCCCATGCTGTGCGCGGCATAAGCTGGGAGAGATGCAGAAGCTATGGCATCGACGAATATCTGGTCAGCCTGATTGCCCTGGGCTTTGAGCCCGGCCCCAAGAGCCACATCTACTTCCAGTCTCAGGACTATCAGGTGAGAGACCTGGCCTTCGAACTGGGGCGTGAGGCCAATTTTTCCGAGGTCAGCGCCATCTACGGCTTTTCCGGCGAGACCCACATCTCCCATATGCAGAGCGTCATGGTGCAGAGCGCAGACATCCTCCACCCCCAACTGGAGCAGTATGGCGGGCCAAAGCCCGTGGTCATACCGGTCGGCGCCGATCAGGACCCACATATCAAGCTCACCCGCGACCTGGCCTATCGCATGAGAAAGTTCCTGGTGGAGCCCAGGGAGGGCTATATCAGCATCCGGGGCAAAGCTGCCGGCCAGGAGCTGATGCATTCTGCGGAGCAGCTCTTAAAGGAGATGGATCTGGGCACTGTCAAGAGATACGAGGAGCATATAGACCTCACCGGGATCAGGGCGGCAGGAATGAGCAGCAGCGATCTGATCGAATCCATCGACCGGCTCATGATAAAGCTGGAGATGGAGCAGGGCGGCTTCGGATTTCTGCCTCCGGCTTCCATCTATCACAGGTTCATGACCGGCCTTACCGGCGGCAAGATGTCCTCCTCCAGGCCGGAGAGCCATATCGCCCTCACCGAGGAGCCCAAGGAGGCGGGAAAGAAGATCATGCGGGCCATCACCGGCGGCAGGCAGAGCCTGGCCGAGCAGAAGAAATTGGGCGGCGAGCCTGAGAAATGCTCCATATACGAATTCCTGGTATTCCATCTATCCGAGGACGACAAGGAGCTCCTGGAGCTGGATGCCCAGTGCCGCTCCGGCCAGCGCATGTGCGGGACATGCAAAAAGGACGTGGCCGAAAGGATCGAGCGCTTCCTGGTAGAGCACCAGCGGGCCCGGCAGGCCGCCAGGGAGAGGCTGCCGGAGTTCGGAATTAATTAACCTTTAATTTTTTCCACAACCCGGATGCACTCCATCTCCGTCTCCGGGTAATTGCCCGTCTCATCCTTCTCCAGATATTTCACCATATCCCAGACATTGAGCAATGCCGCAGCAACGCCGGTCAAGGCCTCCATCTCCACGCCAGTCCGTCCCACAGACGATACAGAGACTGTGGCCTGGACCCGTCCGGCCTGCACCTCAAAGTCAACATCCAGCCCGGTTATGGGAATGGGGTGGCAGAGGGGAATGATGCGGGGCGTGTCCTTTACCGCCAGAATGGCCGCCAGCCTGGCCGTGGCCAGGACATCACCCTTCTTTACACGCCCGGATTGTATAGCCAGGACGGTGTCCTCTTTGAGCCGGATGCTGCCGGAGGCTGTCGCCCTTCTAAAGACAGGCTGCTTATCTGTGATATCCACCATTCCCGATATTTTTTCGCCATCCATTGAGTCGTGCCCCGCCGTTTTTTTGGCCATTTATTGCAGCCTCATGGCCTCTGGAATCTTTTCAATCAGGTCGGTGGCAACCATGCCATAGTCTTTTTCCTGATAGACCAGGTCTCCAGCCCGGCCATTGACAAAGGCGGCTGCCACCGCCGCCCGCAAAGCTGAGGCGCGGGCATAAAAGGCGGCGGTTATCCCCGCCAGGACGTCTCCGGTTCCGCCCACCGTCATGCCGGGATTGCCGGTGGCATTGGCCCGCAGAGCTTCTCCGTCCGATATCAGGTCGATCCTGCCCTTGAGAAGCACCACCACCCCCCTCTGCCGGGCATATTCCCTGACAGGCCCGGCCCTCTCCCGATAGCCCTTGTCCGCCAGAGATATGCCGCTGATCCTCTGAAACTCCCCGGCATGAGGCGTGACAATGCCATGAAGAGGAAGGCCAGGCTGAAGGGCATCGGCATCAATCACCGTATTCTTGCCAGAGCTTTTGCAGAGGGCCAGGATCTCCTCAAGAGCGGATATCGTCTCCGGGTGCCTTCCCAGACCCATGCCCATGACCACCACGTCATGCCTCGCCATCTGCCCGGCCAGGATAGGCATATCGGCAGGGCAGAGATGATCAGCAGACAGCTCCTGTACGATGATATTGGGCGAAAAGGTGGAGATGGTCCTCGCTGCCGTCATGGGCGCAGCCACGGTCACTATGTCCGCCCCAGCCCGGAGGGCAGCCATAGCGGAGAGCGCCGGAGCGCCGGTATAGGGGCCGCCCCCGATCACAAGAATCCTTCCGCTATCGCCCTTGCGGCTGGCCGACCCCCTGCGCGCCAGAAGCATCAGGTCGCCGGCTCCCGTGAAGACTTCGGCCTCAGGAGGAATGCCTATATCCGCCAGTACAACATCTCCAGGCATATCCGGTTTTGGCCGGTGAAATGTCACTATGGCATCGGCTTTAACTGTTTTATTGGAGAACAGGCCGCTGGGAACGTCCACAGATAATACAGCCTTCCCCGATAAGTTGATGGCGTCTATAGCTGCGGCCTCAAGGCCGGTGATGCTTCCTCTCACGCCCGTGCCAAATATGGCATCTATGATGAGATCATATCCTTCCAGGGAGAGCTCCGAGGCATCCCTTATCTCGTGCAGGTCGAAGTCGAGGCGTCTCAGAATATCCCAGTTTCTCCTGGCCTCCTCCGTGGATATGTCATGAGCCCGGCCCAGGAGATAAATAGTTACCGAGAGGCCGAAGCCTGAAAGATGGCGGGCGGCGACAAAGGAGTCGCCTCCATTGTTGCCCCGTCCGGCTATGACGGCAATTCTGCTTCCCCTGGACATGGCTTTAGCCTGCCGGGCCAGCGCTGCGCCTGCATTCTCCATGAGCTGAAGGGGAAGCAGGCCGAAATATCTGCAGTTGGAATCGAGAGCCGACATCTCTTCTGCTGAAATTGACCTCATATTCGCGGGATAGTGGCTGATGAGATAAAGCTGTTTGCGGCCATCTCTGGGCAGAGATAATTATCTCTTATTCATCTCTTTTTTCGCCCGTATCATAAATCTCCGGGATGGCGCTCTGGATGTTCTTGAAATCCTTGAGCAGCTTGGCACCCTTTGGCGTGGTGGTGTAAATTATTGATGAGTTCGTGCTGCCCTCTAACAGGCTGTTCTTTATAAGCAGTTCGATATAGGGGACTACAGTTCGAAAATTTAGATTTGCCTGATACACTATCCGGGTTTTGCTGGCTCCTGCTAGGCAAATGTCAAGTATCTGAATTATTATGGCGTCTTTGCTTCGCTTCATATGCAACACTTATTCATTTGCAACAGCTCGATTGTCCTTCAGGAGATCTGTTTATCTAAACTGGCGCGTCTATTTTGAGTAAATCTGTCGAAGTGTCGATTGAAATTATATAATGCCGGGCAAATTCAATAATTTCAGTTACAGATTCGCGATTCTAATTAAACTGGGTCTTCGATGCTAAGTTTTAAGGGGCTTCATCTACCCCAATTCTTATATTTATTATTTGATAATATACCAATTATTGTGTGCATGGTCAACAATTTTATTCATAATGTTAAGATTAAAACTTTTACATGATATCTGTCTCATCGCCCCTCTTTTTTACGTAAACGTTAATATATTAGGAAAAGCTACTTTCCTTGCTAAAGTAATGCACAATTGGCATAAATGCATCTGAGAATTAAAGAAGGAAATTATATGAGCGTGACGAAATATAGACCGGCTGTAAAGATAATCTTAAAGCTTCTTGAGTGCATTTCCAAGAGCCAGATGAAAGGCCGGGCCCTAAAGACGCATATAATTCAATGTGCCAATCTCAAGACAACCTCTGCCGAGAAGTACATAACAATGCTCAAGGATGCGGGATATGTTGAGGAAAAAAGGGAGGCTTGGGGAGCTAGGGAAGTTATTGTGTATGAGCTTACGCCCCTGGGCAAATCAAGATACGAATGGTTCAAAACTATAAATGACGAACTATTTATATTAAATGACTGGGCAAATGAGTAAAAAATTAGCATGCATCAATAGAAAATGCAAAGCTCTCCTCCTTGATGGTCGGATATTCATTCACGGAATCTCCGCACATGTGTCAGTGAGGTTATTATAATAGGCATCGATGTCCCTTTCACATGTGCAGCTAATACTGGAGTTGAGGCTGAGGCATGTAGGAGGCGCCCAATCCCCATAGACGGTTTCCTCCAATAGTCTCAACTCCGTATCGTTTTCGCTTCTTTGCTTCCCCGACTCAATTGTATCATAGGGTGATGCAGAGTCAGCCGAGATTATAGTCCTGTCAAGGAATCGAGCGGCTGCCTGCACCCTTTTGATTGCTGATGGGTCGACGTCCGCCAAAATAACCTTGAGGTCTATGACTGTGGTCTCGCCCTGGGGCAGGGTTTGCAGTGTCCAGGTTACAATCCGGCCACTTACAGACGGCTTGAGGGTCGAGCTGACGTAGATGGCACCTGGAGGCAGAAGGTCCACAACAGCCAGAATAGCTGAGAACGGAGGATTCTTTGTCTCTCGATTGAAGGATAACTCGAATCCAATGATTATAAGGGCAAATAGATCATGGAGAGGCCAGTGTATAGATGTGTGCGGAGCGTATCTGCAAGACGTATTGCCCAATCTCAAACGACAAATTTTGGATGTTGAGATTGAGGTCTCCTTTAAGCGCAGAGAATATAAAGAAGTGAAGAGGCCTGATACGCATCGA
>CAYQKI010000045.1:0-16322 GCA_964418105.1 uncultured Methanotrichaceae archaeon
ACCGCCCCGCAGCCCCTCTCCCTGGTCCTCACCCGCACCACGTCCTCCACCGGATAGATGAAGATCTTGCCGTCACCCGCCCCTCCGGTCTGGGCATAGGCGCAGATGAGGTCGATCACAGTATCCACGTCTTTGTCATCGACCACCATCTCCAGCTTCATCTTGGGCAAAAACTCCACCCGGTAGTCCCCCGCCCGCCATTGCAGAGCAACGCCCTTCTGCCGTCCCCGGCCCTTGACTTCGCTCACCGTCATGGCCGAAAGACCTCTGCCGTCCAGCTTATCCCGCAGAACATGCAGCTTCTCCGGCCGGATTATGGCTTCTATCTTTTTCATATCCCATACCTCACATTCACATGTACGCGCCTTCGCCGTGCTGGCTGATGTCCAGGCCCACCGCCTCCTCCTCCTCTCTCACCCGCAGCCCCATGACGGCATCGATGACCCTGGCCAGGCCGTAGGTGACGGCAAAGGAGTAGCCCCAGGTGACGGCGATGGCAATGAGCTGCACCACGACCTGATGGGCATTGCCAGAGAGCAGCCCCGCCGCTCCGATGGAGGCGAAGATGCCCGTGGCCAGGACTCCCCAGGTGCTGCCGATGCCGTGGCAGGCCAGGACGTCGAGCGAGTCGTCCACCCGGCCGCTGCCCCGAACGTAGAGTATGGCATAGTAGCCGGCTATGGCCGCCACGACGCCGATGGGCACCGCCGCCAGAGGCGTCACAAATCCAGCCGCGGGCGTTATGGCCGCCAGGCCCGCCACAGCGCCGGTGACTATCCCCAGGGCGGAGGGCGCCCTCTGCCTCCAGGAGAGGAGCATCCAGGTGGTAGCGGCTGCCGCAGCCGAGGTGTTGGTGGTGACAAAGGCATTGGCGGCGATGCCGTTCGCTGCCAGAGCCGAGCCGGCGTTAAATCCGAACCATCCGAACCACAGCAGCGCCGCGCCCATGACCGTGGTGGGGATGTTGTGCGGCTCCATGGGATCGGTGCCAAATCCCCGCCGCGCTCCGATGACTAGGGCCACAGCCAGAGCAGAGACCCCGGCGGTGATGTGCACCACAATCCCGCCTGCAAAGTCCAGGGCGCCCATCTGGGCCAGCCACCCGCCCCCCCAGACCCAGTGGGCCACCGGGTCATAGACCAGCGTGGCCCAGAGCAGGGAGAAGACCAGGAAGGAGGAGAACTTGATCCTCTCCACGTAGGAGCCGGTGATCAGCGAGACGGTGATGATGGCGAACATGGCCTGAAAGATCATGAAGGTCAGAGAGGGGATGGTCAGGCCCTCTTTGACCCCCATGCCCACCCCGGAGAGGCCCAGATGGTCCAGGCCGCCGATCAGGCCGGCCACGTCGCTGCCGAAGGCAAGGGTGTAGCCATAGAGTATCCACTGCAGGCTGATGATGCCCATCACCGCAAAGCTGAAGATGATGGTGGAGATGGCGTTCTTCTTTCGCACCATTCCCCCGTAGAAGAGGCCCACCCCCGGAATCATGAGCAGGACCAGGGCGGAGCTGATGAGAACCCAGGCATTGTCTGCGGCATTGATGGCCGCGCCGTCATCCCCCCAGGCCGCGCCGCAGAGCAGGGCCAGCAGGAGCACAGGGAGGCAGAGCAGAGATCGGATGGATGGCATTATTAGCACCATCGGTTGAGACAAAATACGAACTAATAAGCATATTTGGGAATATGTATGCGTTTTTCATAGAGGATATGAAAAGGTCTTAATCATCCATCATCCGTTATCCATCATCCGTCATCCAGGCCGCACCTCCCGACGATGGAACCGGCCCGGCCTTTTTCTTCCGCTTCTCCTCCTTCTTCCTCTCCACCCTGTACTCCTCGAAGAGGCCCTCCAGCCTCTCCGCCTCCAGCCTGGCCCGCCGGGCAATGGACTCCTCCTCCCAGGCGGCACGGGCAGCCTCGACCTGCTCCGGCCGGGCAAAGGGCATGCCGTTTATCATGCGCACGGGCACATCCCGACCGGAGTAGACGGCAACCCCCAGGTCCAGGAAGTGCTCACGGAGGGCTGCCGCCATCTCCTCTTTGACCACCACCCCGGCAATGCCCCTCTGAGAGAGAGACTCCGCCGTGCCCCTGCCCCCGCCGCTGGCCTGCTCCAGATAAACATAGTCGCCCCCGGAGAGGCCCTGCTCGGCGGCATGCAGCACCGCCTCGCGGGTGAATGCCTCCAGAGGCCGCAGCCTGAGCAGCCCCTGAGTGTCCTCAATGGCCTGCACCTTCTTCTCCCGGGCCAGGCTCTTCTTCAGCTTTTTGATGTACTTTCTCTCGCCCTTGAGTATGGAGCGCAGCCGAATTATCTCCTTGTCTCTGATTTTAATCTCATGCTGCCTCTTGATTTCCCTTGCCGTCCTGTCCTGGAGGCGCTCCAGGCGTGCCTGGGCACTGCTCAGGGCAGCATCCTTCTCCTCAAGAGCCGCCCGCAGCTCATCGAGGTAGGAGCGAACTGTCCTGAGCTGCTCGGAGAGCTGCAGTTTGGCCTGGCGCAGGGCAACTGTGCCGTCCTGGGACGGGGAGCCTGCAAGAGCCGGCCCGGTACCATCCGCCCCGCCGGGCCGGCCAGAGGGAGCTGCTGGGGCTGAATCAGCAGCATGAATGGGCACGAACTCAGCTATGGCGTTTTCAATGGAGTAGCCCCTTGCCACCAGAGCCTTGACCTCATCGACGTTGATATCTGATGGAGCCTTCCTCTCCACCTGCAGGAATTTATTTTTGTATTTTTTGAAGGCGCTGGCCGCTGCCGCCAGGGCATCCCTCTCGTGGTCGTTATTATACCCGAAGGGCCTGGCCAGGGCGATCTTCTCCTCTGCAGGAACGTCCGCCCCGGGCGAGTAGAGGACGGCATTGAAAGCCCTCTTGACCTTCTCCACCGCCCCGGGCGTGGGGAAGACGTCGGTTGCCACCATCAGGGGCCTGCCCCGGGCAGCTATCCACTCGATAACATCCGAGGAGGACATGGCCCGGGAGCTGATCAGGTCCACCAGCGCCCCGGAGAGGGTCAGAGCGGCAATGCCGGTGGTCGTGCCCGGGTCCAGGCCGACGATGATGTAGCTGCGCCTCTGCACCAGCGGCCGGTAGAGCAGCTCCGGCCTCTCCATGCTCTGCACCAGCAGTTGGGCGTCGCTGCAGTAGCCGGGATTGATGTGCACCCGGTCCCTTGGCGCCTCCACCACGAACTCGGCCCGGGTGTAGCCCCCCAGCCCCTGCACCGCCCGCGATGTGTAGGGCAGCCCCGACTCGCGCAGTTGCTGCTCCACCTCCCGGGCCAGGCCCATGACCGCCCCATGGATCTTGCGTGTGTACCGGTTCTGGCTCCAGCCGCCCCGCCCCAGCGACCGGCGCCGGCTGACCTTGATCCAGGTCCTCTCCTGAAAGGCGGAGAGCACCACGCCCACACCCCGCGCCGCCAGCCGGGCGCAGGCCTCTGCCTCCTGGAGAGGTTTGGTCCGGTCGAAGGTTATGCCGTGATAGCGGGCCAGCTTGACCAGGGGCTCAGGGTGGTCGGCCCCCGTGACCTGCACCATCCTGGTCTGGGAGGGGACGCGCCGCAGGATCTCAATCAGCTCCCTCCGCCCCGATGCCAGCTCGTGGAGGTTGTCCATGGCCACCATCTCCGGCTGCCTCTCCCTGATGAGCCGGATCAGCTTGTGCCGGCTGATCATGTGAAAGCTGGCTATGCTGTCCCCTTCCAGTATCACCAGAGAGTAGGAGGGCGTCCTTCTTGCCGCAGGCGAGCCACTGGCGATGTCCACACCGAAGATGCTCAAGGCACCTTCCCCGCGTGCTCTCTTTTCTCGACACTGCCTGCCTGCTCCTCCACGATGGCAAGAGCCCTGGACAGCGGCATATCGATGCTGTATTTGCGCAGGAAGAAGCGCAGGACATTGGAGAGGTCCCTCTCCAGCCACTCTCTGGCATGAGGGTGGCCGACCTCTACCGCCTGGGGCCAGTCGATGATTTTGGGCCCCGAATCTGCAACCAGGATGTTGAACTCGGACAGATCGGCGTGAATGATGCCCAACCTCCTGGCCTTGCACACCTCGCAGAGGATCATCTCCAGGCCGTCCTGAGGATCGGAGAGAGTAACTCTATGCAGAGGCGGGCCGGCGACAAATTCCATGGCCAGAGCATGCCTGCTGCATGCCACCGGCCTGGGAATGGCTACCGCTGGAAAGAGCTTCTCCATGACGGAAAACTCATGCCGGGCGGCGAGGGCCGCGGCATAGAGCCAGGGCACGCGGGGCCGGTCGCCCAGGTGATCGCGCAGGCGGCGAATGTGCTTGAAGCTGGTCCTTCCCTGGCGGTGGAATTTGACGGCCAGGGGGACATTGCCCTGGGAAGCATCACCCAGGGCATCGTATACCACCGACTCCTTGCCCACTCCGATTCTCTCGCCTATGGCGCTCATGCGGCCGCGTTTGACAAAATCGGAGAGCGCGAGAAGATCATAGGCATCAAAGTCGATGCGAAATCCCAGGTAGTGCAGGCTCTCTTTCTCCACCAGCTTCTTTTCAAATAGCCGGCCCAGCAAAAAATCCACCTTGCGGACCGGCAGGCCGGACAGCTCTGATATCACATAAGACGGCACCCACTCGTGGGTCTTCATCCCGGTCTCAATGGCGCTGAGCAGGGAGCGGTCCTCCTTGCTCAGCCCTAAAAATGCCTCTGCCAGGTTTTGCACAGATTATACCTGGCATTATATCGTCTAAAGCTTTGCCCAATAGCCCTGGAAACGGCTCAATAAATTTGGATCCTGGAGGACCTGCATGACATAATCCGCGAACTGGGCTCCAGTCGCCCCGTCGGAACGGCCGGTGATGGCGACCTTCTTTTCATACTGCCCGCAGATATCCAGGGCCATCTCCATTCGCGACGCCTGATCCCCAAAGCCGATGTGCCGCAGCAGCATCACGCAGGCTCTCATCATGCTGGCCGGATCGGCATAGATAGCCCGTCCTTCCTCCACCATGCGGGGAGCCGAGCCGTGAATGGCCTCGAACATGGCATAGCGCTTACCGATGTTGGCGCTCCCTGCCGTGCCCACGCCACCCTGAAACTCCGCCGCCTCGTCGGTGAGGATATCGCCGTAGAGGTTGGGCAGAACTATGACCTTGAAGTCCTTCCTGCGCTTCTCGTCCACCAGCTTGGCAGCCATGATGTCCACAAACCAGTCATCGAACTGGATGTCCTGATACTCGGAGGCCACCCTTTTGGCCGTCTCCAGGAACTTGCCGTCCGTGGCCTTGATCACATTGGCCTTGGTCACGGCTGAAACCCTTTTGATGCCGTTTTTTCTGGCGTATTCAAAGGCCAGGCGCACAATCCTCTCCGCTCCAGGCGTGGTGATGACTTTGAAGTCCACGGAGAGGTCCTCAGTCACAGCCAGGCCCTGGCTGCCCAGAACATATTCGCCCTCCGTGTTCTCCCTGTAGAAGATCCAGTCGATGCCCTTCTCCGGCACCTTAACCGGCCGGACGTTGGCGAAGAGATCCAGCTCGCGACGCATGGAGACATTGGCACTCTCCAGATTGGGCCACTTGTCCCCCTTCTTGGGAGTGGTAAGGGGGCCCTTGAGTATGACATGGCACTGCTTCAATGCCGCCAGAACGTCGGCGGGCAGGGCCTTCATAACCTTCACCCTGGATTCGATGTCCAAACCCGGTATATCGCGCAGCTCGACCTTTCCCTCTGCGATCTGCTCCGCCAGGACATACTTTAAAACCCGCACTGCCTGCTCAGTGATGTAAGGGCCTATGCCGTCGCCTCCCACCACGCCGATGATGATGGGCTGCAGCTTGCTGTAGTCGGCCCAGTCTTCTCCTGATTTGATATGGTCAACGCGCGTAAGCTGTGCCACTAACAGCCGGGCGAAGTGCTCCTTCGCTCTCTCAATGGCCTCGGTCTGATTCATAAATCGCACCTGTCCTTCAAAGGCAGGCGCTGTACGGGAAGATCAACCTTTTGCAGAGCGAAGATCTATAGAGCCAGGCGGGACTGCTGAGGAACACTGACACCTGCCAGGACCTTCAACCGGTAATCCTGCTGCAGTGTGGCCTTCAGCTTGCCCGAATATACAGAGAGGGTGATCTCCTTGGTCCTTCCGTAGCGGCCTTTGCTGATGACTACGGTATGCAGTATGCCCAGCATATCCAGTTCAGCAATGAGGTCGGTTATGCGTCGGTGAGTAAGAAAATCAGTGTCTACCAGGGGGCAGAGCTGCTTATACATGTTGTAGACGGCACTGGTGGTGATGTTTCTGGTGCCCTGCTCTTCCAGGAGCATTATGCTGTAGAGTACCAGCTTGGATTGAGTGGGCAGAGTCTTGATGACCTCTTCCACCCTATCCTGCTCTATCTTCTCTCTAGCAGAGCGGACATGATCCTCTGTCACATAGGCGGAGCGGGCTCTCTCTGCCAGCTCTCCGGATATGCGCAGCAGATCCAGGGCCTTTCTGGCGTCGCCGTGCTCCTGAGCCGCAAAGGCGGCGCAGAGGGGTATGACGCTATCCTGGAGAACTCCGGCATTGAAGGAGAGATTTGCTCTCTGCTCCAGGATCTCCTTGATCTGTTCGGCGTCATAGGGCGGAAATATGAGTTCATCCTCGCCGAGTGAACTCTTCACCCTGGGATCCAAAAATTCGGTGAATTTCAGGTCGTTGGAGATGCCTATGATGCTGACTTTGGAGCGGAGAAGGTCTGAGTTTATCCGGGAGAGATTGTAGAGGACATCGTCTCCCTTTCGGACCAGCTTGTCCACTTCGTCCAGCATGATGACCACCACCTTCTTCTCTTCGTCCAGAGCATTTCGGAATTCTGCATAAACCTGATCCGTAGGCCAGCCGGTCATGGGGATCTCTTTATCAAAATGCCTGGCTAAATGGGCCAGTATTCGATACTGTGTGTCCACCACTTCGCAGTTGATGTAGATTACTGCGCACTTCGTATCTCCAAAGCTCGCCTGCTCCAGTTCTTTTCCCACGTATTTGGCTACCGCAGTTTTGCCGGTGCCGGTTTTTCCGTAAATGAGGATATTAGAGGGGGTCTCTCCTCTCAGAGCGGGTACCAGTACCGATGCCAGGCCGTTTATCTGCTCATCTCTGTGAGGCAGTTCACTTGGCGTATAGGTCGGACGCAGGACATCTCTGGACAGGAATATACCACCCTGCGCCAGTAAATCGGCAAATAACCCTTTGGGAATAGATACCAAGTTGATTCCTCTAGAACATATTCTCATCACCTTTGAGGATATTAAGAGTTATGGTGAACTCCCCTTTGCTTCCAGTGGAACAAAGGCCCGCCACCCCATGGTTTCCAGTGGAGAGGAGATAATAAGCAGGGATTTCTTCATTGAAGATAGTGAAATAATAAGGCCTTGTGTTAATATGGCAATTACTTGTATTTAAGATTTGCTATTCGGAAGGATTGCTATTTATAGCACTGGAAAATATTAGATTCAAATGCGCCATTATTTGGGGAGCAATACAGTTATTCACCTGAAAAACTAAAATTTGGTTGGCAAAAACTTTACGATCTTGAAATGTCGAGCCAAGTGCCACGCAGCATAAATCGCGAAGCCGCCACAAAGATTGACTTTCATATACGCAAAAAATTACAGCGCAAATCTCAGGTCCATCCCAAAAATCTCATAAAAAAATTTTATGCCCTCGCATAGGCAGCCGCCAATTTAGTCCCAACTATCGCATGCCTCAATTGCATGGATGCGTTCGGGTGCATTCCAGTGGAAACCATACGGTCGCTCTACTCCAGATATGTCAGAGCCTAAAGAGATGCAGCAATCGCCCACGAATAAAGCTGGAGATGAAGTATAAAATCACTAACATGCAAAATCTATGCAGCCGATCCGGTGATATTGGCATGGGAGAACAGAAAGCCAAAGAAATGCATGAGCGAGAGGGATCAAGGTCGGCACATCGGTTCTGCACCTCTTGGACCCGGATTCCCTGCTCCCTGTATACAGGCTATGTCGAACTTTAAATCAATCTCAAGCTACAGGTATGGTTTCAAGCTGGCTGGCTACATTCCAGATCAAGGTTCTGGTATGAAGAGGAATATTAGGGTCGTTGCTAATCTCATCAAGTATTGATATAGCAGATGCAGCCTTTATGGCTTCGCTCACGCTCCCATCCATGAGGATGGATTTGACATTCTCTGCGGAGCGCCTGATGTTTCTCGGGACGGCGTCATCGCTCATGATACGCTCCAGTACTTCAACGCATTGCTTAAGGACATTTTCTGCTGCCATAGGATCACCATCCATATCTCTGGGAAAAAGGTTATGATGATATTCGTCTTATCAGTTGAGCAGTGATGATATGGTCGTGGTATTTAAACATATGTGGCAGACTGGTGAATGAGCATGGATGAAGATGCCGCCCTTTCCAAGATAACCCGGCTCTTAGAGCAGGGGTGCACAATGCTCGCAACACATCACGATTGCGGAGCACCGCTCTTCCGCTGCAAAGGAGAGATCGTCTGCCCGGTGTGCTCTTTCCCCGACACGCCGGCTGATGCAGAACAAGCCGCCTCTCCTGCCCCAACTGCGCCGCTGCCCTATCGCAGCCAGCCTCCTTCCTCCCTCCAGATGGATCCGGCAGTTGCAGAGAAATCCGGCCGCGCTGGGGATGAACAATGGCCGGCTCTGGCAGCTCAGCTTCGCGGCAGTCTGCTGCGCAGGCTGCAAGGTCTGACTGAGGCGATAGAGGCAGAGCAGGACCTCGATAGGCTGAGACGGGAGCTGGACTGCGTGGAAGGATTGCTGCGCGCGCTTCGGGCATTGCAGGAGTGATCTGCCATCTCCATCATCCTCCTCATACTCATTATGTCCTGCTCAGCCTGGGGCAGATGCAGATGTCCCGGGATCTGCCGCTTTCCACTGGAAATAAAGGGGTTGACCAATTGAGCATAAAAATTTTTAGTAAGTGTGGTATAATTGCATTATTATTCCCTCTTATGCTGTCATTATTCTGCATAGCAGGCTGCCTGGAGCGTCCTGCTGAGAGTCCCTCCTCCCCTATTTCTCTTGGAGAAAGCCATAAATTAATAGAGGAAGATCAGGAAAATATCGGTTATGGTGAACGGGATGCTGTCCCTCTTCAGTTGAACTATGATGTGGAGTTGAGTCAAGACCTGCTGGCTGTGCGGGGCGATATTTTGAACAGCGGCCCCCTTCCTCTGGCCAGCATAATGCTAAATGCCACACTCTATCGCGGAAAAGAGGTCATATTTTACACAAAATACCTCCTCATGGGAATTGAGCCTGAGGGGGAGTGCAGCTTTGAGATCTGCAAGAATGCCAGGATCCTTCCCGGAGAGTACAATTGCACACTGGAGGCGGTGGGCCCGGAGGGCTTACTGGCCAGCGAGTTTCGCAGGTGCAGCCTGAAGTCCGCGGTATCACCCGGCGGAGTGGCTCCGGCCTCTTCGGGATGGTCTGAGAACGCAGAGAAGGCCTTCTGGGCAGAGATTGAGAGTGCTGCCAGAGAGGCAAAGGAGGTCACGGAGGAGAGCCGGTCAGGGGTCAGGGCAGAGGGCAGCCTCCGGGATGAGGGACTGGGGGACAGCAGTGTATTGCAGGAGAGTGTGCAGGAAGGTGCAAATTCCGGCGATGCCTCCTGGGAGAGCAGATATGTCGCCAGCAGCTCAGGAAAGAAGTACCACCGTCAGGACTGCCGCTATGCCCTGAAGATAAAAGAGGAAAACCGCATCTACTTCCAGAGCAGCGCCGAGGCGGAGGAGAAGGGATACCTGCCCTGCAAGAGCTGCAACCCGTGAGAGTCCCGCTCTCTCTCCCGGCTCAGCTTTTGCCCTGTTTTTTTGTCGAGCCGGTCAAAACCTGCCGATCATGACGCAGGAGAGGCCCGGTGCGCGGGGCGGTTTTGCGGTGTCGCCCCTCATCACCCTCTCCTGGGGATAGCCGAGATCGCTCAAGGCTGCCACATCTCTGTGCAGCCCTCTATCCTCCAGAATGCGGCAGAGCCCGGCAATGTCGGTGCCGTCATCGGTGAGCAGGAATACGCACCTGTCCCTCTCCAGCTCAAAGGCGATGGCATCCGGATCCAGGCTCCTGCCGTGCACAGTGATGGCTGTCACTCTGAGCTGGCTGATCTTCAGACGGGCGCAGGCCACCTGCAGGCTGGATATGCCCGGAATCACCTGGCCTTCCAGGTAGCCGAGGCCGGAGAGCATGGGATCGCCCGTGCTCAGCACCACAGCTTCACCGGGTAGCTCCCTCAGGGCTCTGTAGTTCTCAATGACCTGGACGGCGGCCTGCGGGGATATGTGCTCCCTGACCAGGTCGATGGCTCTCTCTGATCCGTAGATGAGCCGAGCGGAGGCTATAGCCCTGGCTGCCTGCTCGGTCAGCATCTGCGGCCCGGCTCCAACTCCCACTATGATCATAAAACTCCTGCCTCCTTCTCTCTGCCCTCTGATCCGTCCCTTGCCCCGAAGTCATCTCCCCCTGCCTCTGCCAGTATGCTGCCGTCCCTGCCAAGGAGCACGATGCGAGTTGCAGGCAGCCGTCTGCAGGCAGCCTCCAGGGCCCTGGCAATGTTTTTGTGCTGAGGCTCCTTTTCTACCATCTCGGCCACAGTGCCGTAGCCGGTGTTCTCCAGTATCTCCGGCCAGGCCCACTTGAGGATGAGGGCGGGCAGGCCGCACAGTACGCTCTCCTGGTCTTTTTCAAAAGCCAGGCTGTCCAGGCGGATTCCCATGAGCACAGCTTTGTGATGGGGAAAGAGTATGCGGCTGAACTTCAGGCCGGTCCGGCCGGTGGTGACGACCACTCTGGGGGCGTTTTTGATCTCCAGGGCTCGATCCTCCGCGAAGTGGTCGTTCCAGGGCTCGACAAATCCGGTGCTGCCCAGTATGGAGACCCCTCCCGCGATGCCCAGCCTCGGATTGAGGGTCTTTTCGGCGATCTCCTCTCCCCGGGGCACAGTCAGCTCCACAGTCGCGCCAGCCAGGCCCGTCTCCTCCAGGGCCTCGGCTATGGCGGACATGATCTGCCGCCGGGCGGAGGGGCTGATGGCCGGCCGGCCTACCTCGTCGCACAGGCCGCGGGCGGTGATCCTGCCTATGCCCTTTCCGGCGTGAAGAGCTGTCTCGCCTGCCGGACGGGCCAGGGCGGCGATCTCCAGGCCGGCGGTGACATCGAACTGGTGGTCTCCTCTCTCCTTGACCGCCAGGCAGAATCCCTTTGCTGCGACTACGGGCAGTTGGACGGAGATCCCGGCAGGGGTCATCACATCCAGGCAGTTGACAGGGCCCACGAGAGAGAGCACTGCCCCCTTGCAGGCGGCAGCGGCCGTGGTTCCTGTGGTCAGGCCGCGCCGGCAGAGAATGCCGCC
The DNA here is from genome assembly GCA_964418105.1 of uncultured Methanotrichaceae archaeon. GTDB lineage: Archaea > Halobacteriota > Methanosarcinia > Methanotrichales > Methanotrichaceae > Methanothrix. The sequence goes on from CAYQKI010000045.1 coordinate 11,386, forward strand.
GGAGAGGATTGTCCATCTGCCGCTTTTGATCTTCTCCAAAGCACCGGCATCGGGGCAGGAGCGAATCCAGGAGTCAGGAACGGCAAAGCCTGTTACCGGGTCGGTGCAGCCCTGGCCGGATTCGCTCTGGCCGGGTCTATCTTTTTGCTCTGGCATGGGCATTGATGATCTCGTTAATGGCGGCAACAGCGATGGGCGAGCCGCCACGTGTACCTTCCGTGGATATGGATGCAACGTCCATCTCTCGCAGCCTCTCCTTGCTCTCCGCAGCATTGACAAAGCCGACGGGAACGCCTATCACAAGCGCCGGGACGGCTGATTTTGTCTCTATTATATCGCAGAGGGTGAGAAGAGCAGAAGGGGCGTTTCCTATCACCACAATGGAGCCGTTGAGCCTCTCCTTCAAGGCCAGCACTCCGGCTGAGGTACGGGTTATGCCCTGCTCTGCAGCCAGGGAGTCTCCCTTGCCCAAGAAGGCCTCTACGGGGCTATTGTGCCCCTTCTTCAAGACGCCGGCCAGCACCATATTTATGTCCACGAATATGGGCTCTGCCCTCTCCAGGGCTGTGATGCCCGCCTGGAATGGATCGCCCTTGAAGCGGAGCAGCCCGGCTACGCTGGGGTCGCCGGTGGCGATGACGCACCTCTGCCGGATGCGGTCTTCGGGGCTCTCATCACCAATCAAATCAGAGATCAAGCGCCGGCTCTTTCTGCTGATCTGCATGGCTTCGGGGGTCTTTGCCCCAATATCTGTATAGTCTTCCATCATGGGAAATCACTAGTAGCTGTATTTGCTGTCATATCCTCTCCGGGTGATTATCCTTCCCTCCCGGATGCGGGAGCGGCCTGAGGCCAGGAGAAGAGTGAAGCGATGTCCAGAGGGCCGGGCCATCTGCATGTCTCCGGCTGTTAGGACCATGGTCTCTTCACCTCTGCGGGCCACATCCTGGGCCAGGGCTACAGGGCGGTTAGAATCGACCTCCTGCAGCAGAGTGGCGATCTCTTCGCCTTTGACATTGTAGACGGCCACGGCATAGCCTGCGGCTGCCAGGCGGGCGGGGCCGGCCGGATCCAGGGGGCTGGAGAGCAGGGCAAAGTCGTTTATGAGCGGCGCTCCCGCCCGGGCCGCCACGGAGGAGAAAGCGCTGACGCCGGGGCAGATGTGCACGGGCACGGCTTTCCCGGCCTGCCCAACTTGCCCGGCCTGCTCCAGGACCCTCCAGCCAGAACTGAAGATGCTGGGGTCTCCTCCAGTGAGTATGCTGGCTCGGCCTCCGTCCCGGGCCACAGCGGCTGCCTCTGCCAGCCGGGCGGCCATCCTCTCCGGGCAGGGGCCGCTGTGGACCACCCTCTGCGAGGATATGGTCTGCTCCATCAGGTCCAGATATCTTGCCGGGCCGAAGACCTTTTGGGAGGACTGGAGGGTCATCTCCGCCTCCAGGGTGAGGTGCTCGATATGGCCTGGACCGATGCCCACCAGGTTCACGCCGGCCTGCCGGCTGGCAGCGCCCAAAAAGGCCCCCCGTCCGGAGAGGATGAGCAGTGTATTCATGTCTATCCTCTCCCGCAGGGCCTCCTCCTCCACCAGCCTGCCGGTGGTGCTCCAGAAGATCTCCTCTGCCTCCCTGCCCACGTTTTTGGCTATGAGCACGTCTCTACTTCCCAGAAGCTCCAGGGCGCGCAGGAGCTGCCAATCGCGTTTGCGGCTGCGGGGATTGTAGAGGGCCACTGGCATCTGCGTCTCTGCAGCCAGGCGCAGGCGTGCTTCGATCTCCGGCCAGGGGGTGAGCAGGTTGGAGAGGCTGATCACAGCCACACACTCCCGGAAGGAGAGGCCGGCCCGGCAGGCGGCGGCGGTGAAGGAGGTGACTCCGGGGACGATCTGCACCTCTTCTGGCCGGGCGGCCATCTCCAGGCCCAGGCCCGCCATGCCGTAGACATTGGCGTCACCGCTGCTCACCAGGGCCACCGGGCCTCTGTCCATCAGATCGACTGCCGCTCTGACCCTCTCCACCTCCCGTCCCATGCCGCTGGAGTAGACGGCTTTTCCCGGCAGGAGGTCGGATATCAGATCCAGGTAGGGCTTGTAGCCGACCACGTACTCTGCAGAGCGTATGGCCGAGCAGGCGGCTTTTGTGCGCAGGACGGCGGGGCCGGGGCCGATGCCCACGATGTAGAGGCTGCTCTTTGGGCTATGCCCTCCTGAATTCGTCATCCCTTCCATCTGCTCACTCTCCGATGGCAACTGTGACCCTCCCGTAGGCCCTCTTGGCCAGGATGAGCCTGTCGGCTAAAGCCAGCACAGCCGGCTCGGCCACCCCCACCAGACCCAGGTCTGCCGCTCGGGAGGGCGTGCTGGGGCTCTGGCTGTTTAAAGCCTGCTCCGGCAGAAAGACCATCTCCCTGCCCAGGGTCCTCGCTGCCTCGATCATGCCCGGCTCATCTCTCTTCAGCCAGGCCGAGGCCAGGATGCCTATCTCTTCCCTCCGGCGGCCCGCTTCCTGCAGGGCCCGGTCCACGGCAGACAGCACCTCTGAGCTGCAGACGCCCCGGCGTGCTCCCAGGCCCACCACCAGCCCTGTCCTCTTCAGCACAGCCACGTCGTCATCCACGACCACAATCTTGGGGCCCTTCAGCCGGAGGACGGGCACGTCCTCTCTCAGGAAGGCCAGGTTGACGGCCAGGGACGCCTCCCGGTTGACCGGTGAGGCGTGCAGCCTGGCTGCCACCTCCTCCAGGCAGGGGCGGCCGGAGGAGTCGGTGGCGGTGGTGACGGCCGGAAAGAGGCCCAGGCTTCTCGCCAGCAAGCGGACCAGGTCGTTGGCGCCGTGGTGGCCTCCCAGCAGAGCAACAGCGCAGGTGAGGGCGGAGTCGACAGCCACCACGGGCCGGTCCGTCCATTTGTCCCTGAGATGGGGGCAGAGGCTTCTCACCACTATGCCTGCGGCCATGACTGCGACCAGGCTCTCGTATCCGTCCAGGAGCGATGCCAGGAACGGAGACATTCCTTTCTTCTCGTAAGGCACCACCGTCGGGGTGTAACCATGCCGCAGGGCCTCGGCGATCCTCTCCCCTTTCTTCAGGTCGCGGGGAAAGACGACAACAGCTACCGATCCCGGTATAGGTGAGACCTCCCAAATCCCTCTCTCTTCAAGACGCTGCCCACGAGGATGAGAGCGCTCCTCTCTATGCCTGCCGCCTCCACCTTGTCGGCTATATCCGCCAGCGTACCGGTGAGGACCAGCTCATCGGGCCAGGAGGCATGGTAGACCACGGCGGCAGGGGTGTCGGCGGGCCGGTCCAGGCTCCTCACCACCTCGCGGATTTTGTCTGTGCCCAGGAATACGGCCATGGTGGTGTTGTGGCGGCTCAGGGCCGCCAGCTCATCGCTCTCCAGGGTGGTCCCGGCGGGGCGGGTGATGATGAGCGACTCGGAGACGCCCTTCAGGGTGAGCTGGGTCTTGAGGGCGGCAGCCGAGGCGAAGAGAGAGGAGACGCCCGGCACCACCTCCACCTCCACACCCTCCGCTTCCAGGGGCTTCATCTGCTCCAGGATAGCTCCGTAGATGGAGGGATCGCCGCTGTGCAGCCGCACCACATTCTTTCCCTGCCGCAGAGCCTCCAGGATGCGGGAGTTGGTGCTCTCCAGGGACAGGCCGTTGCTGTCCACGGTCTCGGCAGAGAGCCCTTCCAGCAGGGCGGGGTTGACCAGGGAGCCGGCGTAGACGATCAGGTCTGCCCCATCGAGTAGCCTCCTGCCTTTGACTGTTATCAGCTCCGGGTCTCCCGGCCCGGCTCCCACGAAGTACAGCTTCATCTTCATCCTCATCTGCCCCTCGCCTTTCTGGCCAGAAGGACGGAGAAGTAGTCGCTCCTCTCCGGAAGCTCGCCGCGAATGATCCTCTCCTCAGGGGTGCAGAGCATCCTGCCCAGGACGAACTCTTCAAATCCCCTCTGTCGCAGCTCCCGGGCCATCTCTTTAGGCCGGGTGGCCTTGATGCGGATCAACGTGTCCAGGGGCGAGCCGTCCGAGACGGCAAAGGAGCCCTCCAGGGGGGAGGCGAAGCGGGAGGCCAGGGCCGGTACCACCCCAACGCCGGGGATGGTTTGGATCTCGATTCCCGCATAATTTTCCCGGATCATCCTCTCCAGGTGGCTGAATGTGGAGAAGGTGTTCACGTCACCGATGCAGGCGAAGGCGGCGCAGCCGCTGGCCGCGGCGGCAGCCACGATGGCGGCGTTGTCCCTCCAGATCCTCTCCAGCTCCGCCGGGTCCTCGATCATGGGAAAGTCCAGCATCTCCGGAGCCGCGTAGGGCCGGACCAGGCCTGCCGCCATCTCGCCGGGCACGAAGACTCTGCTGCAGCTCTTCAGGGCGGCGGCGGCCTTGAGGGTGAGCAGCTCCGGGTCGCCCGGCCCCAGGCTTATTCCAATCAGCATCTTCCTATCACCATGAATATGGGGTTGGCAGGCCTTAAGGCGATGTCGCCAGCCAGATCGTAGCCCCTGCAGATGTGAATTTGAATCAGCTCCTCGAAGATTCCCGCCTCCTTCATCATCCGGGCCAGGCGGGCGGCTATGCCCAGGCGGGCCAGGTCGGCCACGATCACCGCTCCCGGAGAAGCCCTCTCCAGCAGCAGGGGGAAGAACTCATCTATGCCGCGCGTGCCGCCTATGAAGCAGCGGTCGATCCCGGGCAGGCCGGGCAGAATTGCTGCCGCCTCGCCGCAGAAGAATTGCCCGGAGGGCAGGGCGGCGCGGGAGATCTCGATGGCTTGCTCTCGCCGGTCGATGCCGAATACCCGGTCGGTGTAGCGGGCAGCCGCCGCCGAGACGGCTCCCGAGCCGCAGCCAATATCGAGAAAGACCTGGCCGGGCTGGATGTTCAGCTTGCCCATGGCGATGTGGATGTTCTCCTCCTGTGTGGCCGTGCCGGG
>CAYQKI010000046.1:0-15897 GCA_964418105.1 uncultured Methanotrichaceae archaeon
GAACTCGTTTGATGAATATGATGAGGGAAGCAAAGATACTAAATAAATATTCTGTTGAACTTCTGCTCCTGCAAATGGAAAAATTGAGGAAAATCGCTTTGGCGGATGGGCAAATATTCCTCACCGAAATGACAAAAAAACAAAGAGAAATACTTCAGGCGCTAAACCTCTGCACCTGAGCTTTTCGGGAGGTCAGGTTTGAAGTCTCTTATGCATTTTTCGCAATAGCTCTTTGTTCTTGTTCTCATCTCATAGTCGTTCTCCTCAAGAGATGTCTTTCCGAGTGTCTATCATGATATCTTTTGGTTAGCACACGGAACAGCGAATATCCCTTTATCCTGCATCAGTATGGTGCAATATGCCCTACCCTAAACCAAATTTGCTTGACATCCTGAACCAGGCATATTGGCTTAGATGATCTTTGGCCGCAGGTGAGTACCAGGCGGATTCCATGAATACTGCCAGGATTTAGCTGGTTTTTGTGGAAATCCACGTACCAGGCAAATCCCTGTGAATTCCAGGGTTCAGGTCGATCAAGTCCTTGTTTTGTATCCACATGAGCTTGTATCGAAAAGTATTCGCCTGGGAGGGGGCCTGGCAGATTGTAATCTATCCATCTTCCCTTTTCCACTCCATCTTTAATTTTTATATCAAAGCCGCAGTATAACTCATCATCTTGAGTGCTTGAAGTCTTAGGTAATGATTTTGCCTTAAGCGACACCCATCTTTGATATTTACTCCAAAAATACAGATCAACCTTATACGTCACATTTTCGTCCAGCGTTGTATTGTGCACCCAAAATGGCAGCAGTAAACGCAAGCGGCAAAACCGACACCCTTCTTTGCTGCTTTTACAGTTTGAACAGTTGCCGAAATCGTTAAGCGGCTGGGGAATGGTGTGACCGAGATTGGGATCAAATGTTGGATCATCACGCTCTGGAAATCCGTGACAGGTCAGCGGTTCCTTGCTGCGGATCCATAAGTATCCGGGATCCGTCTCAGTGTGGGGCGTCCAGTTGATGGTGTTCATGTCCAGTCCGGTATGAACGTCCCAAAACCGAACACGTTTCATCTTGTTCATGTCGCTCGATCCCTCAAGGTTAATGCAACCGAGCCGTCGTTCTTCGGGTTTTAGCAACCAGCTCCTCACCGGGAAGCGGATGGCATGAGCTCTGGTTTTATTTAGCCACGGTGCTTTCTCCCAGAGGCAATAGCTGCTAAAAGACCAGGAATCCTCGGCCAAAGCGTGATCCCAAAAGCCTTTTTCATCTACGCCAACGATGACCCAGCCATGTCCGCCGTGGGACATTCTGACTGGATGTGGGAAAGTCTTTAACGAATGCCCTCCTACCTCCCTCAGGAGGACGCTTTTAATTAGAGAAGCTCGGTTTTTAAGTTCATCATCATCTGTCGTTTCAGGAAATAACCACTTTTCCATAGCTACATTTTCCGGGGTGGGGTTAGCCGGATTGGCCCTCCAGTCTGTTACCCACGACGCAGGTGGCGGGTTGCCGCGATTACCTGGTGGATTAGTTCCCATTGTCCATGTAGCAAAAAAGTCGCCGAACTCATTGGGCGGTGGATTGCTTTCTGTTGGCGTGCCTGTCTCCCAGGCCCTCCGAGGGCTCTTTGGTGTCATACAGTAAGAGTTGCAGAGGCTTGCCCATGAGGCAGGGTAGCAAGCAGGGTAGAAGTTCTGGGGTTCTTCTTCGCATGGCTCTCCGTTTTCATTCCGTCGCCTGGAATTTCCATTCGTGTCTTGTTCCATGAGGGATTGATGAATCTTGAATTGATGCTGAACTGGATGAAATACCCTCTTTACGTTCGCGGCAGCAGTGATAGTTCCATCACCAATTATTATCACACGGTCATTTTTAAACACATCCCATAGTGCCGTGAGGTGATATTGCTTTTTGCCTCTTATGATTTTCTCCTGAATTTTGCCAGGCAGCAGGTAGGATACATCTTCCTCTTTGATCTCCATAAAGGGGATCAGCTCTCGGTTTGTGCTCTGTGTATCCGGCTTGTAGGTAAGCCTCATTGAGATTTCCATAGGTTTGACAGAGTGTTCATCACTGCTAACTCTAAAGCTCCTATTTGCATATTTAAGCTTAGATCCTGCATCATCAGTAATCGTCAGCTTCGAATCACTGGGGAATACGCCTCTGTCCATTTTAAGGCATAAACCAGTCGGGTGCTCAATCACGGATCTCTCCTGAGAATTTATGACTTTTACGATAGTATTGCCCATAGTCGCTCACATCTTCTTATTTTTCTCTTTGTGTCAATAACAATGTTAATTTAGACGAATCAGACTGTTTTCAGTAAACAGCAAATAGCTTTAAATAGAAACTAATAATATTTAGCTTTTTGTGTGCAAGGGTTCTGTCAAGTTAGCGGTATTTACATCACCGCTTTATTTTGTAGGCTCATCCGCCGCTTTCAAGAGAAATCAGCGCTTTCAGATGCCAGCCAGGAAGTTCGGCACGCAGGCTGGCGCGTCGCGCGCACGAGAGCGGGCGAGAGGAAATTGAAGTGATTTTTTTGTCTCTGTGTCTCTGCGCCTCTGTGGTTTAGTTAGTAATTAGTAATTTGCTGAAAATTAAGCCTACTGCTACTGAACAAAACCATAGAGCTTCTTGTTATCTTTTTCCGGCCAAGGTACTTAACCTTGCACGCATTACCCGCCTATCATGGCAAAAGTCCTTGAGCACCTGACCCGGCCGCAAAAGAAGGCAGTGCACCGCTCTCCTAAGGCCCTGGAGCTGCAGACAGCCAAAGAGATCCTGGCCGAGGTCTTCCAGATCAGGCTCGCGGAGGTCGATGAGATGATCATCAGCCGCTTCGAGTCTCTGGAGGCGGGCTCTAAAGAGGATGGGCTATGGCCCCAGGAGTTTTTGCTGGAAGGCTGAAGCTGATTTCAGGATCACCCTTGCGCCTGCCGCGACGGGCCAGCCTCTGCCGGACCGGCCCAGAAAGGAGCGGCTGAGATTGGTGAGCCCCTCGGCCCGCGGGCGGGCATGCCGATGCTGGTCGGAGGAACGCAAATGTAAAATGTGCGGGAGGGCCAAGAACTGACAATATGACTGAGCAGAATCGAAGGTACATTATGAAAGAGATCGGAAAGCTCCTCTCTGAGATCTGGCAGATCAAGGCTATGGCAGAGCAGGAATACGGCCCCACTCACCCCATCACCAAGAAGCTGAACGCCATGCATTCCGAAGCTCAGTCATTGCTGCGGGAGAAATAGCGGCATCGAATAGAATGGGACCGCCGGCATTGCCACTCAAAATCAGCGCACATCAACGTGTTAGAGCAAACGGGTATGGTCAGGAGAAAATTGGCCTATAGATTTTATAATTTATAATACGTCTCGCTTGGAAGTGGGCGCCGCGCGCGAAAATACGCGCGAAGTGCCAACGGGGGCCCCCTCAGCGTCGGGGAGGCTTCTGATGATTGGCTGCCTGCGGTTGGTCGGATTGACAGATTTGTGTTTGCGGCTTTTGGGATTGCAGATCAATGATTTTCTCGTCTGAGGATTGCGAATGACATGATCCACCACCCTCCACAGAAGCCTTTTACTACCACCACCCCACAATTATCCCCCGTGAAGAATCGCGAGGTCGCCGCAGTCCTGTACGAGATGGCGGAGCTATTGGAGCTGCACGCCGAGAACCGCTTCAAGATAATCGCCTACAGCAAAGCAGCCCGGGCCATCGAGTCCCTCCAGGAGGACATAGTCAGGGTCTGCCGGGAGAAGAGGCTGGAGGCCCTCCCCGGCGTGGGAAAGGCCATCGCTGCCAAGGTTGAGGAGTTCCTGCGGACCGGACAGATCCAGGCCCACCAGGAGCTTCTCGCCAAAACGCCGCCGGGCCTCTCCCAGCTCCTCCAGATCTCCGGCCTCGGCCCCAAGACCATCGCCCTGCTGAACGAAAAACTTGGTGTGACGGGCCTCGACGACCTGGAGAGGGCGGCAAAGGAGCACCGCATCCGGAGGCTGCCCCGCATGGGACCCACCAAAGAGGCCAACATCATCAAGTCCATCGAGAGGTACAGGAAGCGCAGCACCAGGATCCTCTACAGCTCCGCCGAGCCAGCGGTGCAGCAGATCATGAGCTTTCTCCAGGGGCTGGAGGGCCTCGAGCATATCACCGCCGCCGGCTCCTTTCGCAGGGCCAGGGAGACAGTGGGCGACATCGACATCCTGGCCACCGCCGCCCGCCCGGAGGAGGTCATAGCCGCCTTCGTGAGGATGCCTCTGGTCGAAGAGGTGCTGGCCAAAGGGCCCACCAAGGCCAGCGTCATCGTCAGGGACACCATCCAGGTTGACCTGAGGATTGTGGAGCACAGGTCCTTTGGGACCGTCCTGCAGTACTTCACCGGCTCCAAGGAGCACAACGTCCGGCTGCGCCAAATTGCCCTCGACCGGGGCTACTCCCTCTCCGAATACTCCCTGACCAGGCTCTCCGACAGCCAGGACCTGTTCTTCGATCGCGAGGAGGATGTCTACACCGCCCTGGGGCTGCCCTACATCCAGCCGGAGATGAGGGAGGACCGGGGCGAGATCGAGGCGGCTTTGCAAGGCAGGCTTCCCGATCTGGTGGCCCTCTCAGATATGCGCGGCGACCTGCATGTGCACAGCAACTGGTCGGACGGCCGGGCAACTCTGGCCGAGATGGCTCACGCGGCGCGAGATCTGGGCTACGAGTACATCGCAGTCTGCGACCACTCCCCCTCCGTCGGCATCGCCGGCGGCCTTTCTGCCGAGAGGCTTTCTCAGAAGATGCAGGCCGTCGCCGCCGCCAATGAGGATCTGGAGGGCATCACCATCCTCATGGGCGCCGAGGTGGACATCAAGGCCGACGGCAAGCTCGACTACTCCGACGAGCTGCTGGAGCAGTGCGATGTGGTGGTGGCCTCGGTGCACATGGCCCAGCAGCAGACGGAGAGGGCTTTGACCGGCCGGCTGATCTCAGCCATAGAAAACGAGAACGTTGACGTCATCGCCCACCCCACAGGCCGGATCATAGGCCAGCGCGAGGCCTACGACCTGGATCTGCAGGCCGTATTCGAGGCGGCGGCCCGAACAGGCACCGCCCTGGAGATCAACGCCTACCCCAGCCGCCTGGACCTGGACGACGTCAATGCCAAAGCGGCAAAGGAGGCCGGCGTGAGGATAGCCATAAACTCCGACGCCCATGACACTGAGCAGCTCCTGGTCATGAAGTACGGATTGAACGTGGCCCGGCGGGGCTGGCTGGAGAGAAAGGACATCCTGAACGCCATGCCCCTCCAAGAGCTGCGCTCCTTTTTGAAGCATTGAAAGGCTTTTTAATGGGGGATGGATGAGGGAAAGCCATGAGAATCAACAACCAAGCCAAGGTCGGGCTGGTGACGGTCGTATGCCTTCTCTTCCAGGGCTATGTCTTTTCGTCTCTCCTCCATGTTGAACCGAATCCGGCCATCTCCTTTGTGCCTCTACTTCCTTATATTGCCTACATCTATGCCCGCGGCAGTAGAACATGGTATTTTAACAAACCGCATTACTGGATGGCGGCTGTAATCGCTCTGACCCTGCTGGACATAGCGCCCTTTGCCCTGGAAAACTATTTATCTTAGATCTGCCTAGGCCACGGCCCGTGCATAATCTGGAAATGAATGCCGAGACTGCGATTGCCATAGCAGGTTTTTTAGGGGCGCTTCTGCTCCTGCTGGACGTGCTAATAATATAAAAAGCCAATATGAACTCTGGAGAAAAATAGGTGATATGCAAAAAAATGAGGCGCATAGGCCATAAACGCCTGATAAGATAGTTGAATATCAGAGATCATGGAGGAAAACTGAGGGGTGGAGAGTCTCAGGAAGGAGGTATAGGACCTGAACTCTCCGCCTCCCGGCAGGATGTGACGGCTGATAGTTTTGTTCTTCTCACTGTTCTAATTATGTTCTAATGGAATTTAACACTTTCGGTATATTAAATAAGTTCTGCAAATATTCTAATGCGCAGGAAAACGGCAGCGATTATCACTCATCTCCCGCCGTCAGCGCTCAACAGTCCACTAACTTGATAACCTTGCGGAGAAAAAGTCATTTCAGAGGTTTTATGCCGGCGGGCGTCATCTCCGAATTCGAGCTATCCGTGGTCAGACGGCATATTGCCCACAGGAGGAGGGGCACCATCCTCTCTGTGGCGGCTGTAGCCCTGGCCGTGGCCATCTCTCTCACCTTCGTATCCATGCAGGAGGGCTTCCAGGGCATGCTCTTTGACATCATCGTTGAAGACCTTCCTCATATCACAGTCTCACCGCGGGAGGGAGACGACTTCATCTACCTCTACAGGAGCCTGATGGATAGGGTCTGGGCGCTGCCGGGGGTGGTGGCCGTCTCGCCGGGCCTGTCCACATCCGCGACGCTCTCCTACAAGGACGGCCTGGAGAGCGTGCAGATATCAGGCGTCAATCCCATAGATATCGATAAAATCTACAACATAGCCAAGTACGTCTACCAGGGGGACCTGGCATCGATCCAGAACGGCAAAAGAGTGGTCATCGGCGACAGGCTTGCCGAGCGGCTGGATGTAAAGATAGGCCAGACGGTATATGCCAGCTTTCCCGATGCCAGGAGCACCAGCCTGGTTATCTCCGGAATATTCAGCCTGCCCACCGGCTGGCCTGAAGATATCGCCTTTGTCTCCATCTCCACAGCCCAGGATTTCCTGGGCAAGGGCGACGTCCTGACGGGCGTTGATGTAAAGCTGCAGGACGTCTACTCGGCTGAAGCGGTGGCAGCGAAGCTGCAAAGGCAGGGCTATAAGGCGGAGAGCTGGCAGACCCTTCATCCCGAGATACTTGAGACTCTGGCTATAGAGGAGTTTCAGAACAACATCATCATGCTTTTGATTATGATAATAGCAGCCTTCGGCATAGCCAGCGCGATGTACATGCTGGTCAATGAGAAGACGGCTGAGATCGGCATGTTCATGGCTATAGGGGCCAGCGGTGGGAGCATTCGCAACATCTTCCTCCTGGAGAGCAGCATTTTAGGATTGATGGGTGGAATGGCTGGTGCCGTCATTGGCCTAGCCTTTGCCCTTTACCTGCAGAGCTTGCAGATCACAATGGAAGCTCCCGGCGGGCAGGAGATACCCTTGACAGTGGTGATAAATCCGGTGAGCTACCTGGCCATTGTTGCTGTAGCAGTAATCCTGAGCCTTTTAGCCGGGCTGTACCCTGCATGGAAGGCCTCCCAGCTAGACCCGGCCATTGCCATAAATGCATAGGAGACTTGAAAGGCGATGAGTATGAACGACGGTGATGAAGACGTTTGAACTAACAGTTTCTATGGCCCATATCCTGAGAAATCCTAGGATGGCTCTCTTCACAGTTGCCGCTGTGACCCTGGCCGTGGCCATCATCGTGGTCTTCATGGGCATGCTGAGTGGCTTTCAGGAGGAGCTCATAGCCACCACAGTGGAGAACAATCCTCACATCTACATCCAGCCCAAAGATGATGAGAAGTACATCTACCTCTATCGAACAATAACTGATATCGTTTTAGGATATCCTGAGGTTACAGCGGTATCGGCGAGGCTGATAGGAAATGGGGGGGCCAAGTACAAGGACCGGGTGCGGGGAGTCGAGTTCGTCGGAGTGAATCCGACGGACGAGGACCGGCTCATGGATGTTCAGAAGGATGTGATCTATGGCGACTTTCAGGACCTCTATTCCCGGAAGTACTCTGCGTTCATCGGGACCGGGCTCGCCGAAGAACTGAAGCTGGATTTAGAGGATGATTTCCTGCTGGCCAGGGGAAATGTATCAGCTAAAGTCCGGGTGGCCGGCCTGATCAAGACCGGCACGGCTCTCGATAAAACGCTGGTCTATGTCCCATTGACCCTGGCCCAGGAGCTGGTGGAGAAGGGCGATGTGGTATCGGAGGTGGGCATCAAGGTTGGCGACATCTATCGGGCCCCTTACATTGTGGCCGATCTGAGAGAGCGCTTCCGGTATCATTCCAAGTCCTGGCAGGATGTAAATGCCGACATACTGAAGCTGATCCAAATCCAGTCCCTCTTCTCAAAAATATTTTATGCACTTATATTCATCATCGCCGGCTTCGGCATAGCCAACACCATGATAATGATAATCAGCAGAAAGACAAAAGAGATAGGCATTCTTATGGCCATGGGCGCAAATCCGGCCTCGATCAAAAGGATATTTCTGCTTGAGAGTCTGATCCTTGCCCCTCCCTCGGCCTTTCTGGGAAGCATCCTGGCAGTTTTAACCTCTCGGTTGATCATGTCTTACGATATACAGCTTCCCTCGGAGATCTATACGGTCTCCAGAATGACTGTAGCCATAAAGCCGGAGTTCTTTGTCTATGCTGTGACCTTTGCCTTGACAGTTAATTACTTGGCAGGATATTACCCTGCTTGGAAGGCTTCCCGAATGGATCCGGTAGAGGCCATAGGCAGCGCTTGAAAATGATATGAAGAAATTGAAGAGCGACAGAGGAGCCGCTCTACTCGATGGTCATGAGCACATCGCCCGGGGTGACTGTTGTGCCCTCTTTGATATAGATCTCTTTGACTGTCCCGTTCTTGTTGGCGAAGATGTTCTGCTCCATCTTCATGGCCTCCAGAACGGCAACCGCGTCTCCCACGGCCACCCTGTCGCCCTTCTTGACCTTGTAGCGTATGACCACGCCCTGCATGGGCACAGTCAATCCGTCTGTGGGAGCCTTGGGCTGTGCCTCCTGAATGGTCATTCCCGCAGGGGCAACCTTAACCAGGTACGACTCTCCATCTATCTCGACGTTGAGGGCTATGGGCTCAGCCTTGAAAGCAACTCCAGAGTTTGCCGCCGGCTCCTTCTTCTCCAGCTTCTCCTCTACCGCTGTGCCCTGCAAGAACTTGAGGGCCACCTGGGGGTAGAGGACATATGTGAGGTAATCCTCATCCTGCTTGGCCAGGCCCAGGGCGTCCACTGCCTTCCTGGCGTTCTCATACTCCGGGGCAATCAGATCGGCGGGGCGCACTGTGATCGGCTCCTCATCGCACAATACCTTGAGCCTGACTTTGGGGTCGATCATGGCCGGCGACTTTCCGTAGAGGCCCTTGACATAGTCCTTGACCTCCTTGGGAACCATCTTGTAGCGGTCGCCTGTGATCACATTGAGAACGGCCTGTGTGCCCACAATCTGGCTGGTCGGTGTGACCAGGGGAGGATAGCCCAAATCCTTTCGAACCTTCGGTATCTCGGCTAAAACCTCATCGTACTTGTCCATGGCCTTCTGCTCTATGAGCTGGGAGACCAGATTGGAGAGCATGCCGCCCGGAACCTGATAGACCAGGACGTTGGTGTCAACCCTTGCCGTGATGGCATTGAAGACCGGAGAGTAGATCTCCATGATCTTCTCGAAGTACCTCTTGATCTCTGTGAGAAGCTCCAGGTCCAGGCCAGTGTCGTAGGGCGTTCCCTGGAGGGACGCCACCAGGCTCTCCGTGGCCGGCTGGGAGCTGCCTCCGGAGAGGGGAGACATGGCCACATCCAGGATATCCACCCCCGCCTGGCAGGCATGGAAGTAGCTCATCTGGGCCATGCCGCTGGTGCAGTGGGTGTGCAGGTTGATGGGCAGGCTAACCTCCTTTTTGATAACGCGAATGAGGTCGTGGGCGTTCTTGGGCGTTATGAGCCCGGCCATGTCCTTGATGCAGATGGAGTCGCAGCCCAGCTCCGCGAGCTGGACGGCAAACTGGGCAAAGAGTTCATTGCTGTGCACGGGGCTGATGGTATAGCTGATGCCGCCCTGGACGTGCTTGTCCATCCTCTTTGCAGCCTTGATGGACCGCTCCATATTGCGGATATCATTGACGGCATCGAATATGCGGAAGATGTCCACTCCGTTTTCTGCTGCCTTCTCTACGAACCTGTCCACCACGTCATCGGCGTAGTGCCGGTATCCGACCAGGTTCTGCCCGCGAAGCAGCATCTGCATCGGAGTATTCGGCATGGCCTTTTTAAGTGCTCGAAGCCTCTCCCAGGGGTCTTCATTCAAATAGCGAATGCAGGTATCGAATGTCGCCCCGCCCCATGTCTCCAGTGAGAAGAAGCCGACCTGGTCCATCTTCTCTGCAATGGGAAGCATGTCCCTGGTCCTCATCCTTGTGGCCAAAAGAGACTGGTGAGCATCTCTGAAAACCGTGTCTGTAAGCTTAACCCTGCCCATGAAGATCTTCTCCTATACGGTCCTTATTCCTTAAATTCCCTTCGCTTCTTATACCGGACCGATCCGCGGGGATGGTCTTTCTATCTCTGCGATAATTCTCCACACCAACCATGAATATGTTATATAAAGCTAATGGAGAGGGGAGAGCGGAGGTGTGCACTGATCAGCCCAAACGTCTTTTTTTGCAGAATCGACCACTGCGGTAACGGGCGGCAGCCAGCGCGAAGGGCAAGATCATCCTGGTAGAATAATTCGCGAGGGACTGCAATAGATTTTAAAATCATAAAATTGAGGATGGGGGGAAATGGTCACATCCGTAGTGTCCTCACGGGTGGTATGTTTATTGATTGTCCGTCCATGACAAATGTTAGCATATCATGGTGCGACGCGCCAAACCAATTCTGTTTTCTTCTGCCCTTTCTCCTCAACTCATAAACTAATTTTCAGTGGACTTTTAGTGCATTGCAGCTTGAATTGTACACATGCGTACACCTGAAGTGTCTATTAATAATATCAAGGCATTGTAATGACTGGAGTGATAAAGAATGAGACTTAGAGTTGTCAGCGCAAGAGACGAGATCCCGACCCTCAATCCCAATGAAAAGATGATTCACCTGGCCTTCCGCGCCAGCAACGTAGACTTCCTCAATCTGATGCAGAGATGCCCAAGGCTGCGAATGATTCAGGTTCCCCCGTCCTACAGAAAGACCATGTCCAATGCCATCCAGGTGTTCCTGGACATGCAGGGCATTGAACTCCTGGAAGGAGACGTTTGGGGCCACAGAAAGGACCTGGACGAGTACTTCACTGTGGACGAAGCCACCCTGGAGGAGATTCGCGCCCTGGCAGCCAGCGGAGCAGAGATGGAGGACCTGGCCGGTCAGGTGCAGAAGAAGGCCCGCCTGGGACCGGATCTCATCAAGTACATCGCCAAGAGCAAGATCCTGGTTTGAATCCTGGCCTGTGCCGGGGCGATCTCTGGCCGGAGCAATCCCTCCTCCGGCTCTATCTGTTTTTGGTCTCTTCCCTTCGCTCTTCCTTTGCAGTTTTCTCTTGCTCGTTTTTAGCGGCTATTAATTTTTGATTCTTGCAGATAGTAGGCCGGATATGGCAGCATATTTAAATACGACCTTCTGGAAGCGCGGCTAAACTTTTTTGAGGCAAAGCGGCATGCTCTGCCTTCTCGAACCTGCGGGCCGAAGCGCAAAATATTTGTTCGCTAATATTCAAAAGATGACTCATTTTTGTCAAATTTAGGTCAAAAAAGGTCATTTCAAATATACTGTAAACATGTGTGCATTCTATTGATGTTGATCTGTACACATGTGAACACCTGAAGTGTCTATTAATACCAGGAAATATTCTTCGGCAGATAGGAGAATACATGAGACTCAGAGTAGTTAGTTCAAAAAATGAGATTCCAAATCTCAACCCCAATGAGAAGATGGTTCATCTGGCCTTCCGCGCCAGCAACGTAGACTTCCTCAGCCTGATGCAGAGATGCCCAAGGCTGCGAATGATTCAGGTTCCCCCGTCCTACAGGAAGACCATGTCCAATGCCATCCAGGTATTCCTGGACATGCAGGGCATTGAACTCCTGGAGGGCGACGTTTGGGGCCACAGAAAGGACCTGGACGAGTACTTCACTGTGGACGAAGCCACCCTGGAGGAGATTCGCGCCCTGGCAGCCAGCGGAGCAGAGATGGAGGACCTGGCCGGTCAGGTGCAGAAGAAGGCCCGCCTGGGACCGGATCTCATCAAGTACATCGCCAAGAGCAAGATCACCGCATAGATTCGGCATACTTTGCTGCAGACCAAACAGAGCCGGACGGAATGAAGGCTGTCCTGCTCTGAGATTTTAATTTCATCCTTTTCCCCTCTAAATTTTATTGTTCCTCGCTATTTCCTGTGGATTATTGACACTTCGTCTCTGTGAGTCCTCTGTGCGCTTCTAGTGTCTCTGTGGTGGCCGTCCGTGGCTATTGGGTGTAAACAATGGCTAACGACGTTTTCGCCACAGAGGCACAGAGATGAGATCAATGGTTGCCTCTGCTTTGCCTCATCGGTTGCGTCCGGCATCTTTTCCCGTCTCCCTCCGGAAAACTTCATCTCTTCTCCGCCCCAACATCGCAGCCGTGAAATGCGATGTTCTGGTGGTAGGCGCGTCCGCTGCCGGCTTTATGGCTGCCATCTCTGCAGCAAAGGAGGGCTGCGATGTGATGATCGCAGACAGAGATCCGGATGGCGAGGTTCACGCTGCCAACACCCTCTTTGAGGGCATGGCCGCCCTCTCCGGCATTAAAGTGGAGGACTGCTACGTCCAAAAGGAGCTGGAGGCAATGAGCATCATCAGCCCCGCCGGGAAAAGCGCCACCATCCCGGCGCGCGGCTACTTCCTGGACCGCAGTCTATTCGATGAGCACTACCGCAACCTCGCTCATGACCGGGGGGTGAGAATCTTGCCGGGTGTCGCGAAGGAGGTCCTTGCCGCGAGGGAGGGAGGCAGGACGGTGCGCATGGCGGAGGGCAGCGCCGCAGCCGATATCACTGCCCAGGTGGTGGTGGACGCCTCCGGAGTCTCATCCGGCCTCGCCCGGGCCGCGGGCCTGCTTCCCATGCGCCACCCGGAGGACATCGCCTGGGCAGTAGAGGCTGATATCGAGCATCCGGGCATAGGCGAAGAATCCCTCTTCCAGTACTGGATTGGCAGCATGGCCCCCGGCTGGAAGGCCACCTTCTCCCCGGCTGGGGGGGACCGCGCCACCCTGGGGGTCTTCGTGCGCGGCCACGGCCAGGATGTCGAGCCCTTCTTCCAGGCCTTTTTAAAGAGATTCAAGGCAGCCAAGGCCGCGCAGTACAGAGGGATCGATGGCCTGAGGGTCCTGTCGCTGCGGCGGGGGGGCGACCCCATCTGCGTCATGCCAGGGCAGATCGTGGCCGACTCGCTGATGGTCACCGGAGGCGCAGCCGGGCAGAGCGGCCTCGCCTACGGCATGCGGGCCGGAGAGATCTGCGGGCAGGCCGCTGCCAGGGGGATGGCGGCAGACGACGTATCCCAAAAGGGGCTCTCCTGGTACGAAGGGCAGTGGCGGCGGGAGCTGTACTGGCAGTACCGCATGGGCAGAGCCTCTCTGCTCACGCTGTCCGGCATGAGGGACGATGAGATCGACCGGCTGGTGGGGGGGCTCTCCGGAAAGAGGCTGATCGGAGGAGGCTCGTTCATCTCCAAGGCCGCATTTGCCGGGGCTGCTGTCGCCCGCTACAGACCTAGGACGCTCTTCGAGCTGGCGGCGAATTTGATGAGGGGATAAAGGCCAGCAATCCTATGGCTATTCGCTATTTTTATGCATGGTGAAGAGTTGGCTCTTCGCTATTTCCTATGGGCCGCCCAAA
This sequence comes from uncultured Methanotrichaceae archaeon, assembly GCA_964418105.1. Classification (GTDB taxonomy): domain Archaea; phylum Halobacteriota; class Methanosarcinia; order Methanotrichales; family Methanotrichaceae; genus Methanothrix. The sequence goes on from CAYQKI010000046.1 coordinate 13,621, forward strand.
GTTGCCCTGCCTTTCCAATTTTTCATCCGTCTCTGTGCGTACTCTGTGTCCTCTGTGTCTCTGTGGTGAAAACGTCGTTAGCCACCGGCAGCGCTCAATAGTCCACGAACAGCCACCACAGAGAAGAGATAACCACTGCCACCGGAAAAGTCCATCTATCTGAAACTGGATACTCCTCTCTCATGATCGAACTGTCCAGCGATCCCTTCGTCCTCAAGCCCCGGAACACGCCCCTCACCGAGGCCGACTTCCGGCTTCACCTCAACATCAACTGGTGCCGCGGCGTTCTATTCAATGTCGTTGCCCTGAAGAACTCCATTGCCGTGGTGGAGTACGACGCCCTGCTCTGGTCCGATGATAGCATCATGTTTGTGGAGTACAAGGACTCAGTGGCCGCCTTCAAAGACCTCTCCTCCCGGCGGGTGCAGCAGATGAACAGCCTTGCCAAGAACATCTCCCGGGGTCTCGGCTACAGGAACTTCACATTCATTGTGGTGGTCAAGGGGCTGGAGGAGGAGACCAACAAAGGCGGAGTGCAGGTCCTTCCTCTCTTCGAGTTGGGCAATTACCAGCCCATCTTCGTCTCCTCGGTGACTGAGCTGGAGTACCTCAACAAGCTCATTGCCAAATACTCTCGCGAGGGCGAAGTGGAGTTCGTCAAAGAGCTGGACAAGCTGCGGAAGATATTCGAGATGGAGCAGGCATGAAAGGGCATGGCTATGCACGGGTCTATGGCGCTGCCACAATTCTCAATGCCGTGGCCACCTGGAAGGGCTCGGCCTTAGGAATTGAGCTGGCTACAGAGGCGGAGGTGGAGCTGAACGGCTCCGGGACCGTCAGGGGCGACGTTGCTGGAGTGGACACGCGGCTCATCGAGCGCTGCGTGCAGATGGTGCTGGAGCGCTACGCCGGGAAAGGGAGCAGCCGGGCGGGACCGGATGGATGGGGCAGCGCGGGCGCTGTGGGGGCTGTGGTGCGCACATCCAGCGATATTCCCGTGGCCAGCGGCCTGAAGAGCAGCAGCACCGCTGCCAACGCCGCCGTCCTCGCCGCCCTCGATGCCCTGGGAGGATTGGAGTTGATTGATGATTTGGCGGCAGATGAGCAAGGAGCAGGGACAGGACGCGGGCTTTCGGCAGGCGATGGGAGGCTCATCCAGGCCGCCAGGATCGGCGTGGAGGCGGCGAGGAGCGTGGGCGTGACCATCACCGGAGCCCTGGACGACGCCCTGGCCTCCATGCTGGGCGGCGTGGTGGTGACCGACAACCGCGAGATGAGGCTGCTCAAGAGAGAAGAGCTGTCCTGCGATGTGATGCTGCTCATCCCCGACAGAAAGCTCTTCTCCAGGGATACCGACGTCTCCCGGTCCAGAGCCATCGCCCCGGCTGCAGAGGCGGCCTTTGACCTGGCCATGCGCGGCGACTACCTGCGGGCCATGACCATAAACGGCCTGGCCTACTGCGCCGCCCTGCGCCTGCCCTCTGAGCCCATAATAACCGCGCTGGAGTGCGGAGCTGCCGGGGCGAGCCTCTCCGGGACCGGGCCGGCCTATGCCGCAGTCATCGACGGGGAGAGGATGGACGCCCTTCAGGCTGCCTGGCAGCCTCTGGGCGGAAGAGTGATAAGAACCAGGGCGAATAACAGACGGGCATACACAGGCCGGGGGATTTGATGGGACTCACAGAACACAGAAGCGAGATCGAGGAGATCGACAGGCAGATCATAAAGCTCATAGACCAGCGCATAGACATCGTCAAGAGGATCTTCGAGGCCAAAAGAGCTGAGGGCAGGCCGATCAGAGATCCGGAGAGAGAGGAGAGGGTTTTAAACCAGGCCATGGACCTGGCCACAGAGCTGAACCTCGATGCCGGCGCGATAAAGGACATATTCGAAATCTTGATCACAATGAGCCTATCCAAGCAGCAGGAGCTGGAAGGCCGAAATCAGGGCTAGCTGACGGAGATAATAGTCGAGGATGGTAGATGGTCAGGGGGATGGTCATGGTCGATATTGCAGTTATATCCGGATCGAAATCTGATCAGGGGATCGTGGACAGGGTAGCCGGAAGGTTGGCGGAGAGGGGCGCGTCCTTCGAGCATAAAGTCCTCTCTGCTCATAGAAATCCGGCTGAGCTGGAGGAGTATGTCAAAAACACCGACGCGCGGGTCTTCATTGCCGTCGCTGGACTATCCGCGGCTCTTCCCGGTGTCATCGCCTCCAAGACGGCGCGTCCGGTCATCGGAGTGCCGGTCAGTGCGAAGCTTGGCGGCCTGGATG
>CAYQKI010000047.1:0-15848 GCA_964418105.1 uncultured Methanotrichaceae archaeon
GTGAAAGTCCGTAGACCACTGGGCTGGCCCTGGCGCAAAAGACTTCACCACAAAGGCACAAAGACGCACAAAGAACGAAAAGCTCATTTTCATGCATATGGGCGACTCAAAGTCATGATCGCTTCCCTCTGTGTCTCTGTGCCTCTGTGGTTTAGTTAGTAAGTTGTCGACAATAAGCTTACTGTCACTAAATAAAATTTACGTGGAGCCTTGCTTCTCCTCGCTCCACGCCCCGTCCTTTCTCAGCCACAGATCCATATCCGCAGCCGCGATCTTGCCCGCCCCCATGGCCGAGATCACCGTGGCCCCGCCGGAGGTGATGTCCCCGCCGGCCCACACGCCCTGCATCGTCGTCCGGCAGCGGTCGTCCACCACCAGCGTCCCCCACTTGGTGGTCTTCAGCTCTGGAGTGCTGGAGGCGATGAGGGGATTGGGCACTGTGCCCACGGCGATGACCACCGTGTCCACATCCACCAGGTGCTCCGAGCCCTTCTTGGTCCTGGGGCTCCTCCGCCCGGAGGCGTCCGGCTCGCCCAGCTCCATGTCAACCACCTCCATGCTCCTCACCATGCCCCGGTTGTCTCCCAAAAAGCGGGTGGGATTGGTCAGGAAGTCGAATATCACTCCCTCCTCCATGGCGTTCTCCACCTCCTCCAGCCGGGCCGGCATCTCCTCGCGGGAGCGGCGGTAGACCACGTGCACCTCATCCGCTCCCAGGCGCAGAGCGGAGCGGGCGGCGTCCATGGCCACGTTGCCTCCGCCCACCACAGCAACACGCTTTCCCTTCTTGATGGGGGTGTCGTACTCCGGGAATTTGTAGGCCTTCATCAGATTGACGCGGGTCAGGTACTCGTTGGCCGAGTACACGCCGCTCAGGTTCTCGCCTGGCACACCCAAAAAGCGGGGCGCTCCGGCTCCGATGCCCAGGAATACGGCGTCGTACCCGCCCTCCAAAAGCTCCTTTAACTGCACCTGCCGGCCCACCACCGAGTCCAGCTCCAGCTTTGCGCCCAGGCTCTTGACATACTCTATCTCCCAGCGAACAATGGCCTTGGGCAGCCTGAATTCGGGAATTCCGTAGACCAGGACGCCTCCCCCATCATGCAGCGCCTCGAATATGGTGACGTCATGGCCGAACCTCGCCAGGTCCGCGGCCACCGTCAGGCCCGCAGGACCTGAGCCGACCACAGCAGCCCTCTTGCCTGAGGGCAGGCCAACCTCGCATCTGGGGCACTTCTCCTGGCTCCTCTCCCAGTCGGCCACATAGCGCTCCAGCCGGCCGATGGCCACCGGCGCACCCTTCTTGCCTAAAACGCAGCGGGCTTCGCACTGCACCTCCTGAGGACAGACCCGGCCGCAGATGCCGGGCAGGCTGTTCTTCCTCTTAAGAGAGTTCACCGCCTCCTGCATATCACCCTCCCGAAGAGCCTTGATGAAATCCGGAATCAATACCCCCACCGGACAGCCCTCCACACATTTGGGCTTCTTGCACTGAATGCATCTTCCGGCCTCCTCTGCTGCCTGGTCTGCTGTATAGCCTAAGGCGACCTCCTGAAAATTGCGCCTCCTCTTCTCAGCAGTCTGCTTGGGCATATCCACCCGGTTCAAATTCATCTTGCTTGACATCTTACCTGCACCCAACCTGCGATGCGCCTTCCGCCTGAGATCCGCCGGTAGTTCAATCCTGATCTATTAATAAGATTTTCCTTGGGTGAGGTAGATCCGGGATTAACCTTTGAAGTTATCCTGTTTCCTCTGGCAGTTCACTTTAGATCTCCTCAGGGCATCAGAGCAACCTTCTTATACAATTAATCAGCACCGTTTTCCGGCGCGGTTGGTAACATGAGCGATATCAGATTGATCATAGACGACCGGGAGGTAGTGGTACCGGATGGCGCTACCATTCTCGATGCAGCCCGAAAGGCGGGCTGCTATGTGCCGGCTTTATGCGATCATCCCGATTTGAAGCCCATAGGATCCTGCAAGCTATGCATAGTACAGGTTGCAGGCATGGACTGCTACCCCACGGCCTGCAATACCCCTGCCCGGGAGGGCATGGTGGTGCAGACTCAGACGGAAGAGCTGCAGGAGATGAGGCGGCACACATTGGAGATGCTCCTGGCTCTGACCAACCACCCCACTTCATGCCTCTTTTGCGAGCGAAAGGACGAATGCAGCGACCTGCGGGAGTGCATGAGGAAGTTTCCGGTCACCGTGGGATGCAAGTACTGCCCCAAGAATGGCGACTGCGAGCTGCAGGAGACGGTGCAGTTCGTGGGCCTGACGAGCATCCGCTATGAGACCACTTTTAAGGACAGGCCGGTTTTGAGGGAGCCGTTCTTCGACAGGAATTATAACCTCTGCATTCTCTGCGGCCGGTGCGTGCGGGCCTGCGAAGAGGTGCGGGGCGAGGGCGTCCTCACCAGCAATCCGGACTATCACCGCCAGCACTGGATCGGCCCGGAGTCACTGATGGACTCGGAGTGCAGGTTCTGCGGCACCTGCGTGGACATCTGCCCCACCGGGGCTCTTTTTGCCAGGTTTGAGAAGTGGCAGAGGCCTGAGAAGACTGTCTCCACGGTCTGCCCCTACTGCGGCGTGGGCTGCCGCATCGATATCGGCGTCCTTGACAACAGGATCGTGCGGGTGAGAGGCAAAAGAGAGCTGCCCAACAACGGCCAACTGTGTGTCAAGGGCCGCTTCGGCCTGGGATTCGTGGAGAGCCCGGAGCGGCTGTCTACACCTCTGATCAGAGAGGGCGGCAAAAAAGACGGCAGGCTGGTGCCCGCCTCATGGGAGGAGGCGCTGGACCTGATCGCCTCCAGGCTCGATGTCTATCGCAAGAGCAATCCGGACAGCTTTGCCTTCCTCTCCTCAGCCAAATGCAGCAACGAGGAGAATTACCTGGCCCAGAAATTTGCGCGGGCCGTTATGCAGACCAACAACGTGGACCACTGCGCCCGGCTCTGCCATGCCTCAACCGTCTCCGCCCTGGCTCTGGCCTTCGGCAGCGGGGCCATGACCAACTCCATTGCCGAGATTGCGGACGCCAAATGCATATTCATCATAGGCTCCAACACATCCGAGCAGCACCCGGTGATAGCCCTGCAGATCAAGGAGGCCCGCCGCCGCGGAGCCAGGATCATAGTGGCCAATCCCCGCTGGATAGACCTGTGCAAGATCGCAGACATATGGCTGCGCCAGACTCCGGGAACCGATGTGCCCCTGGTGCTGGAGATGTGCCGGACCATCCTCGACGAGGGGCTGGTGGATGAGCCCTTCGTCAAGGATAGGACGGAGGGGTATGAAGAGTTCCGGGACTCTCTGAAAAAGCTCTCTTCTGATGAGGCCGCCCGCATCACCGGCGTTCCTGCCGGGCAGATCCAGGAGGCGGCCAGGCTTTACGCCGGCAGCAGCAGCTCATCCATCATCTACTCCATGGGCATCACCCAGCACTCCCACGGCGTGGACAACATATTTGCTCTTGCCAACCTGGCCATGATGTCCGGCCAGATAGGAAAGCCCTCTTCAGGAATCAATCCTCTGCGCGGCCAGAACAATGTGCAGGGCTCCTGTGACATGGGCGCTCTGCCTAACCTTTTGCCGGGCTACCAGGCGGTGATCAATCCTGAGCTGCGGGCAAAGTTTGAAAAGGCCTGGGGCTCAAAATTGCCGGACAAACCCGGTCTCACAGTGGTCGAGATGATGAATGCCTCATTTACGGGCAGCGTTCGGGCTATGTACATCATGGGGGAGAATCCAGTGGTCAGCGACCCGGACTGCAGCCACGTTGTCGAGGCTCTCAAAGCCCTGGACCTTCTGGTGGTCCAGGACATATTCCTCACTGAGACGGCGGCCCTGGCCGATGTGGTTTTGCCGGCGGCGGCCAGCCTGGAGAAGGACGGCACCTTCACCAATACGGAGAGGCGGGTGCAGATGTTCAGAAAGGCTGTGTCTGCGCCGGGTGAGGCCCGGGCTGACTGGACCATTCTGTGCCAACTGGCATCCCGGCTGGGCTGGACGGAGCAGTTTTCCTACACCGATCCCTCCCAGATCATGGCCGAGGCGGCGGCTCTGGCACCAAGCTACGGGGGCATAAGCTACGGGAGGCTGGAGGGAGACGGTCTGCAGTGGCCCTGCCCCAACGCCGGCCACCCCGGAACCCAGTTCCTGCATAAAGGCCAGTTCACCCGGGGCAGGGGCAAATTTAATGTAGTGGATTACCGCGAGTCCATGGAGCTGCCGGATGAAGAGTATCCCTTCATACTCACCACGGGCAGAGTGCTCTGCCAGTATCACACCGGTACCATGACCAGAAAGGTGGGCGACCTTAACGTCCTGCGGGGTGAGGAGCTGGTGGAGATGAGCCTGCAGGACGCAGATTCCCTGGGAATTGAGGATGGGGAGACTGTCGAGGTCTGCTCCCGCCGGGGAGTGCTGCGGGTCAAAGCCAGGATCACAGAAAAGTCTCCGCCTGGTGTGGTATTCATGACCTTCCACTTCTCAGAGACGCCGACCAACGTCCTCACCAATCCGGCACTGGATCCAATTGCCAAGATCCCGGAGCTGAAGGTCTGCGCCGTCAACATCAAGAAGATAGATGAAGGCCGGGCAGAGGGAAGAGAGACCAGAGGAATAGAGGTAAAAGCAGCATAATAGGAGGCGAAGAGAATGTACGAGATCGTAAAGAAGGAGACAGTGGCACCCAATATCATTCATATAAAGTTTTTAGCCCCCAAGATCGCTCTATCCGCGAGGCCTGGCCAGTTTGTGATCATCAGAGCCGACGAGAAGGGAGAGAGGATCCCCATGGGCCTGGCCGGCTGGGATGAAAAGGAGGGCACAATCGATATCGTCTTCTACGTCCTCGGCACCAGCACCGCCAAGCTGTCCACCCTGGGAGAAGGCGAATCTGTGGCCAACATCGCCGGCCCCCTGGGAAAGCCCACTGAAATCGAGAATTTCGGCAGAGTAATCTGCGCCTGCGGCTGTTTTGGAGTCGGCCCGTCTCTGCCCCTCATCAAGGCCCTGAAGGAGAAGGGCAACTATGTGATTACGGTGGTGGAAGGGCGCGGCCCCGACTTCGTCTTCTGGACGGACCGGCTCGACGAGTTAAGCGACGAGGTTCACGTGGTCACGGGCTGCGGAAAGATCGCCTGGGCCAACGACTTCATAGAGCAGCAGCTCGCCTCCGGCAGCAAGATCGACAGGATCTTCGCCCACGGCTGCCCCTTCATGATGAAGGTCTGCTCGGACGCATCAAGGCCTTCTGATGTAGAGACAGTGGTCAGCCTCACACCCATTATGGTAGACGGCACGGGTATGTGCGGAGCCTGCCGGGTGGAGGTGGATGGCAAGACCAAGTTCGCCTGCGTGGACGGACCGGACTTCCTGGGCCATAGCATCAACTGGGACGGCCTGGTCCTGAGGCTGCGCCAACTGATCCCGGAGGAGGACAAGTCCTTCAACATCTGGGAGAGGGACAACTGGCACAAGCTGATGGACTGCAAGCGCAAGAAGAGCTTTTATCCATCAACCAGGGCGGCAGTCGAAGAACTGGAGCACCAGGAAGGAAGCTGCAAGATCGCAGGGGTTTGAGCATTTTTTTTCCCAATTCAACCCCTTTTCTTAATAGTTTTTCGTTAAAAATAAATCCCTACCGCAAGCTTTTTACGCAATATGTAGGAACTCACCTGCCAACTGGCAGGCTGCATATTATTATCATCACCAGGAGAGTCCTGCCCGGGAGATAGATCATGGCGTTTAAAGTCCCCGCGGAAATAGCCAAGGCAGCAATTGCTGCCGGGTGCACGAAATGCAATATCACCACGCAAAAGCTGCTGGTGCTGGGCTTTTTGGCAGGAGCCTACATCGCCTTCGGAGCCCTTCTCAGCGAGATTGTGGCCGGAGGGCTGTCGAGCGGCAGCATCACCGGGCCGGACGGGGCCGTCTGGAAGATCGCCCTTCCTGCGGGCCTGGTCAAGTTCGCCGCCGGGGCGGTCTTTCCCGTGGGCCTGATGCTGGTGGTCATTGCCGGGTCGGAGCTGTTCACAGGAAACTGCATGTTTGCTCCCATCAGCCTGCTCAACGGAGAAGCCTCCGCAAAGGGCCTGTTCAAAAACTGGACGCTGGTTTACATAGGCAACTTCCTGGGCTCGATCTTTGTGGCCTTCTTCCTGGCTTACAAATGCGGATTCTTTGACAGCCTCCCCTGGGCGGGCTGGGCGGCGACAGTGGCCAACACCAAGTGCGGCCTGGACTTCGAGACGGCCTTCCTGAGGGGCATCGGCTGCAACTGGCTGGTCTGCCTGGCGGTCTGGCTGGCCATGGCCTCGGAGGACGTCATCGGCAAGATCTTTGCCTGCTGGTTTCCCATAATGGCCTTCGTTACCATCGGCTTTGAGCACAGCGTGGCCAATATGTTCTTCATCCCCCTGGGGATATTCGCAGCCAACAACCCGGCCATTGCTGCCAAGCTGGCCGAGGCCAATATTGCCACGGCGAACATTGCCGGGGGGGCGGGCTGGTACAACTTCTTCGTGACCAACCTCATCCCGGTGACGCTGGGCAACATTGTGGGAGCGGCGCTGTTCGTGGCTGCGCTCTACTGGTATGTCTACCTCAAGGGGCCACTGTGCAGCCTGCCGGCGGAGAAGGCGGGGAAGAGGTAAAAATAATAAAATAATCATAAGAATTTTATATATTTTTTAATCTCTCTTGAAACATCGGTTACGAAGACTTCTCTGCACTCAATGACATTCTTTTCGCTGCCATGTCGTTCATTTTCTCGCCTGAATTGAAATTGGGATTTAGATCAAGTTAAGCCACTGGAGATAGCGAAGAACCGATTTGTTGCTGATAAATTAACGGCCATGGCTCTTCAGCCCCATGATGTCCCTGACCCGGACACCCACCAGCTTCCAGACGGAGCTGTTCTCTGCCTCAGCCAGCACCTGCACCGGCTCGTCGGGATGGTGACCGAGCGCCGACAGCACATTTGAGGAGAGGCCCTTCTCCAGAATCAGCCGGATAAACCTCTCCCGCACAGCTCGCTTCTCCTCCGGCCCCTCCACCTCCACCAGCCGCCCCGGCAGGGAGACGAAGCTGAATGAGGAGAGGTCGGAGGAGTAGTGCTCGATCTCCACAGATACCAGGGGATTGTTCCTGAAGTGCTGCACCTTCTTGCCGTATTTTGTGGAGAGGAAATACATGTACCTGCCGTCGAAGACGTAGATGAAGGGGGCGATGTAGGGGCGCACCTCGCCCTGAAAGGCTATGCGGCAGACGTACTGCTCTTCGACCAGCCGGTCGTACTCCTCCTTTCCCATGCGGGGCATCTTGAATATATCTTCGGGCATAATCATCTCGCCAAATATCTTTGGTCCATTTTTCACAAAACTTGCGTCAAACTCATCGATACCATTCAATCGCTCTGTGCCTCTGTGTCTCTGTGGTTTAGTCGGAAGTGATGAAAAAGATTTCGCAACACTTCGATTACTTTCGCCCCGCAGGCATACAGGTTATAACCGAAGAGCATGCAATATTCATCCCGATGGTCAGCCTGGAGAAGATCGCCCACCTGGCGGACGACTGCCGCTTCGACTCCATTGGCCCGCCGGCAGCCGCAGCCATCGATCCAGAAAAGCTCCGCCGGCTGGGAGAGGGCACCAGGCATGACGTCTGCGCCTCCACCTTCTCGCCGCGGGAGAGGCCCCTGCCCGGAATCTGCCATGCCTTCACCCAGGACGGCAGGTGCGTCTCCCTCTTCAAGACCCTCTACACCAACCACTGCACTCACCAGTGCTCCTACTGCACCAATGCAAGCGGCTGCAGCAAAAAGGCGAAGGCCTTCTCCTACACCCCGGAGGAGCTGGCCAGGATCACCACTTCACTCTACCGGGGCAACTACATCGAGGGGCTCTTTCTCAGCTCCGGGTCGGGCAGGGACGAGGAGAGCATCATGGAGGATATGATTGAGACGGCGCGGCTGCTCCGGGAGCAGTGGGCGTTCTCCGGATACATCCACCTCAAGGTCCTGCCGGGAGCCTCGCAGCAGCACATACAGGAGGCCATGATGCTCGCCGACCGGGTGAGCATCAACCTGGAGGCGGCGTCTGCCTCGCACCTGAGCGAGATCTGCACCACCAAGGACTACGAGAGGGACATAGTGCAGAGGCAGAGGTACATCCGCGACTTCGCTGCTGGGTGCAGGGAGGATTCGGCATTGCCGGAAATGGGGCGGCTGCTGCCAGCAGGCCAGACCACCCAACTGGTGGTGGGGGCCGCAGGGGAGAGCGATGAGGAGATCTTGCAGAGGATCGTCTACGAGTACCGGGAGATTGGCCTTCGCCGGGCCTACTACAGCGCCTTCTCACCGCAGGCGGGCACAGCTCTGGAGGGGAGCAGCCCCCAGCCGCTCTGGAGGGAGAGGAGGCTCTACCAGATGGACTGGCTCCTCCGGGTCTACCGATTCCGTCCCGAAGAGATCCGCAGGGCGTTTGACGAGGGCGGCTTTCTGCCCAACTCAGATCCCAAAGCCTCTATCGCCCGGCAGCTTTTGGACGGGCCGCTCGACCCCAATGCAGCCACCTATGAGGAGCTGCTGCGCATTCCCGGCATCGGCCCAAAGAGCGCACAGAGGATCATGGTGCTGCGCAAGATCAGGCCCATTGCCAGCCGATCGCAGATTGCTGACCTGGGGGTGCGCATCAGAAGGGCCTCACCCTTCCTCGAGATCAACGGCTGGCGGGACAGCACCCTGGAGATGTGGTCGGATTGAGGGTTCCGGACAACTTCCTCCACTACCTCTCCCTGCACCGGCAGTCAGGGCAGCGGCTGCTATCTGAAGCCCAGGCTTTTCAGGCCGGGGAGATTGAGCTGGCTGTCCTGCCCCAACAGGCTCGCATCAGGAAGATGGTCTTTGAGGTCATGGGAGAGGTACACCGCATGAAGGCCTTCGTCCGGCTGGAGCCACTGGGAGAGCGTGTCCTCTACGGCTTTCTGCAGCCCAGGCACAGGATAGGAGAGCTTATCTGCGAGCACTTCGCCCGGCGAAATGAGGGGACGATTGTGGTTCTCGGCAGCGGCAGCGAGAGCTGGACCACCCTGCTTTGTGGTGGCAGGATCTACCGGGACCGGGGGCCGGGGCTCACTGAGACTGTCGAGAGGCTAAAAAAGGCTCTGCCGGACTGCGGAGGCGGGATGGAGCCGGGAAGCGATGTGGAGAGGCTGTGGCAGGTCTACTACGACAGCCAGTACTGCCGGGAGAGAAAGAACGTCGAGGCATTCAAGAGGAACATGCCCCGGCAGGACCAAGAGAGCGCGGGCCTGCGGCTGGTGCAGAGGCGAAGGGAGATGACGCTGGATGACTTTATGGGCAGAGAAACGACCTGAGGCCGTCGTCCATGCCTGATCAACGCACAAACTTCTCAATCAGGTCCAGAGAAGTCGCCACCAGGCCGCACTCCTGGAGGTGATGGGCGAGCAGGCTCGCCCTCTCTCCCTCCGGGTGGTAGACCAGGGCCTCCTGGGGGGATACGTGCTCAATCATCCTCATCAGGCCACGAAAGTCCAGGTGATCGCTCAATTGAATGGTGGGATAGGACGAATCCCTCCTGCCGGTGAGAAAGTACTTGCTCCGGCAGGGTACCTGGTGCAGGTTCCAGGGCGTGACCACATTGATGCCACCCCCATTGACCTCAGCCAGCGGCCCGGCAGCCTGGCCCATCAGTTCGCGGGTGAGCACCAGGCTCTTCTCATCCATGCCGATCTCATCTTTATAGCCCATAGCCCTCATCAGGGCCACCGCCCTCTGTGCCTTTCCAAAGGCATAGGCACCAAAGCTCGACAGCTCATCCAGGGCCTCGGAGAAGCCGGCCAGGTCGTCGTCGAATATGCAGGACGGATCGTAAGGGTCGCCGTAGTTGGCCTCCATCACCAAAAAGTCGCTCCTGGGCAGATGATGATAGTCCTTGACGTCCCCCGTCACCAGCACCCTCTCCCCGGCCTCCGTCTGCCAGGAGAAGGCGCAGGATCCGATGGTATGACCGGTAGGGTGGGTGTCGACCCGGACGCCGCCCACCATTATGCTCTCCCCCACCTGGAACGTCCGGCCATTATACTCCCGGTCGTAGCGTATCTCCAGGGCCCGGGCCGTCTGCACCGAGGCCACCGCCCGCGGGGAGAGCATGGCCGACTTGCCGTAGTGATCGCTGTGGGCATGGGTGATGAGATAGGCATCGGGCTGCAGGCAGCCCTTGGGGGATCGGCTGGTGTCGACGGAGAATAGATGGGAGTCGAAGCTCAGTGCCAGGTGGGGAGCCAAGCCCCCCCGGCTATTGATCCTGCGCACCGCCTCCAGGCACCCCACCCCTCCTGCTATCAATGCCCACCCCGAATGCTTTTTTCTTGCTTTGTCTTGCAGATTATTCGCCTGCTTTGCTGATGGCTTTGATCAGTTCTTCCCGGCTGGTGACGCCCATCCACCGGGCGGCTTCAACTCCATCCTTCTCCAGGATAATGGTGGGCACGACCATTATGCCCTTCTCAGCCGCGAAGTCGCCCTCCTTGTCCACATTGACCTTCCGAAACTCCACCTTGCCGTCTAACTCCTTGGCCAGCGCCTCGAAGATGGGGCTCTGCATCTTGCACGGGCCGCACCAGTCCGCATAAAAGTCCATCAGAATCAATTTAGCCATGATCTATAGTCTCCTAATCTCAATTGCCCTTGACGTTACTGCTATATCAAATTATATCGAATTTGACGCCGATCTTGAATATCCTGACTGTGGGCAGGACCAGCATCTCTCTTCCTGTCCGCACCCTGATCTCCTGCAATATCTCAGATATCCGATCCTCTTCTGCCGACACGGTAAACCAGATGTTGTAGCCGCTCTCATCCGGACGCAGATAATTGTGGGAGACCTCAGGATATTCGCTGACAACATCAGCCACCCCATCCGCTTCATCCACAGGCACTTTTAAAGCCGCTAAAATGCCGCTTCTTCCCATTTTGCGCAGGTCCAGGATGGGACCGATCCTGCGCACCAGCCCATCCCTCTGCAGCCCCCCCAGCCGCTCTATCACCTCATCCTCGGAGAGGCCCAGCATCCTGCCCAGATCCAGATAGGGCCTGACTGTGACGGGAAAGCCGTCCTGCACAGCCGCTAGCAGCCGAAGATCCATCTCGTCCATGATTTCTGCCTCAGAGTTGTCCGGCATCCAGGCGGCAGGACGGGTCCTCTCCCAGGAAATCGCCGCTGTACGCATAGGCCCGTGCCCGGCAGCCTCCGCAGTTAGCTGAGTAGCCGCAGCGCCCGCACCGGCCGGTCAGGGCCCGCTCCCGCAGAGCGAGCAGCAGCGGAGAGTTCTGCCAGATTTCTATAAAGTTCTTTTCCCTGATGCTCCCGGCGGAGAGGGGAAAGTAGCCGCAGGGATAGACTTCGCCCTTCCTGGAGACGAAGACGAAGCTTTTGCCGGCGAGGCAGCCGCCCGGCCGGCGGCCCCTGACAACTGCAACGCCCGACCCGGCGGTGCCATTGCCCTGTGCGACGATGCGGGCGTACTGGGGGGCGCAGGTGACATGCACCTCCAGGCTTCGCCCCTGCCGCAGCCGATCGATCTCGTAGAGCAGCTCCTCTTGCCGCTCCGGTGAGATCTGGTCCTCCTCCCTGCCCCGTCCCGTGGCAACCACAAAGAAGAAATGAAGGGCAGCGGCTCCCTCCCGCTCCGCCAGATCGAACATTGCAGCCACCTCGGAATCATTTCTGCGGGTGAGGGTGAAGTTGATCTGAAAGGGAACCCTACCGGCGAGGCTCCTGATTCCCCGCATGGAGGCATCATAGCTTCCCCTTCCCCGGCTGGCATCGTGCTTTTCTTGGGCAGAGCCATCCAGGCTGATGCTCACCCTGGAGATGCCGCTCTCCCGAATTCGCTCTGCCATATCGGTGGTTAGAAGCGTGCCGTTGCTGGCCAGGGAGACGCGTATGCCGAGGGCCACAGAATGCCGGGCCAGATGAAAGATATCCGGCCGGAGCAGGGGCTCGCCGCCGCTGAGGATGAGCATGGGCTGCAAGGGGGCAATGCTCTCCAGGAAGGCCTCCGCCTCCTTTGTGGACAGCTCCTGGGTGTCGGGCTGATGGGAAGCGGAGGCGCGGCAGTAGCCGCATGAAAGATTGCAGGCTGCCGTCGCCTCCCAGGCTACAATCAGCATTTTACAGCAGGCCTTTCTTTACCAGAAGCTCGGCATTGAGTATGCTGGCTCCTGCCGCACCGCGCACGGTGTTGTGGCCCATGCAGATGAAGCGGATGCCCGACCTGATCCGGCCCACGGAGACAGCCATGCCGTTGCCCCGGTTCCTATCCAGCCTGGGCTGTGGCCGGTCCACCTCGTCCTTGACGATGAGCGCATTCTTGGGGGAGGTGGGCAGGTCTCCCAGGCCCGGATCGAAGTCCAGCATGGCTGCTCTGACCTCCTCGGGAGTGGGATTGTCCTCCATGACCACCCAGACGGCCTCGGTGTGCCCGTCCATGACCGGCACGCGATGGCAGCTCGCGCTCACCGAGAACTCGGCATTGACTATCTTTTCGCCGTCGAAGCTTCCCAGGATCTTCTGCGGCTCGGTCTCCACCTTCTCCTCCTCGCCGCCGATGTAGGGGATGACGTTGCCCAGTATGGCCATGGAGGGAACTCCCTCGTATCCGGCTCCGGAGACGGCCTGCATGGAGGCCACGTGGACGCTCTTGATGCCAAACTTCATGAGGGGCTTGAGGGGCAGGGTGAACATCACAGTGGTGCAGTTGGGATTGGTGGTGAGGTAGCCGTCCCAGCCCCGCTTCTCGCGCTGCACTTTGATGAGATCCAGGTGCTCGAAGTTGCACTCCGGGATGAGCAGGGGTACGTCCTCTACCATACGGTAGGAGCTGGTGTTGCTGGCCACGGCGCAGCCTGCCGCCGCGAAGGCAGGCTCGGCGGTCATGGCATCGCCGGATGGCAGGGCCGAGAAGACTATATCGGCATCAACCTCTCGCGGGTCCACATTGACCACAGTCATCTCTGCGATGTCATCGGGAAGCTCGCTTTCCAGGCGCCACTTGGCGGCTTCTCTGTACTTCTTGCCTGCGCTCCTTTCGGAAGCTGCGAGGCTGGTCAGTTCAAACCAGGGATGGTTTTTCAGTCCTTCGATGAAGCGCTGTCCTACGGCACCAGTGGCACCCAAGACGCCAGCTTTGATCTTCTTGGCCATTGTCAAATCACCTTGAAGCTAAATTGGGGCTTAGGATCAGGGTTGTATATATTGCTATCCGCTGAAGCTTTAGCTCAATTCCTAAAAATTCCTCATTCGCGCGAATAACCATTTCAGGCTTTTTGGATCACCTTCAATGCCCCACGCAGGACTTGCTCCGCACGCCGTAGCTCTTGGCGAACTCCCGGTTGACCTCGACCACCTCGTCATTGAAGTGCTTGAGGGCTTCAGGCACGCCGCCCAGGGCGTCTGCCTTCTCCTGGCTGTCGATCACTGCCCCGTGCGGCACGAACTTTCCGTCCGGCAGCTTGACGCCGATTACAGCAGCCGCGTGCCCCACGAAGCATTTTTTGCCCAGGGTCGAGGCATGGACCACGGAGTTGAAGCCCACAAAGCTCTCATCTCCGATCTTCATGGGCCCGTGAATCACCGCGCCGTGAGCTATGGAGATCTTCTTGCCCAGTTCGATGGAGCTACCCATCAGGCCGTGGAAGATCACACCATCCTGGATATTGCATTTGTCGCCGATGATGATGGGACTGGCCTCATCCGCCCGCAGGGAGACGCAGGGTCCGACGTATACCTCCTCTCCGATGCGCACGTCGCCGATGATGGCCGCCATTTCGTCCACGTAAGCTGTATTTGCAATCGTGGGCAGGCATTCATTGCTGTTCCATGATGTCTTGGGGCTCAGCTTAAACATATTGGTACCACCTCCGCCCATATTCTCCATTCACCTTAAAAGAGATTGCCATTAACGATGGTTGGAAAAGGGGCTTATCTTTTATCGTCGATATTGATGGATAAAATACCTCGACAGGAGGCTCTAATATAGGACAGAGGTGATTCATATCGGAAATGATTGTAAATTGGAGGGGCAAATTTTGCGATATGTGTAATATTATAATCTATAATCCGGATAATTGCCGGTAATTTTAAATATATGGGAGACGAAATTAGGTCTAAGCCATCGTATAATCCTTAAAGGGTGATGGAGGGGAAAAAGGAGGGATTAATAAAGTAGACTCATTTAAATTCCAAGGGAACAACTATATATTATTATATTAATTTTATGGACTGAACGGAAGAACTCTGAAGTGTGAAGGTGTTTAACTTATGGCAGATGATGTGAAGATCATGGGCATGCCGCCTGAATCAGGGCGATGGCTATTGATTATCATTGGCACGATTATCGAGCTATGCCTTGGTGCAGTGTATGCTTATAGTATTATTAGCGTTCCGCTAAAGAAGATATTTACGACTCCTGTGGCTGAAGGTGGCTACGGACTGACCGTCAGCGCTATGGAGATGTCCCTTCCCTATATTGCATCCCTGGCCTTCTTTGCCCTTACCATGCCGCTGGTGGGCAAGTATATTGAGAAATACGGACCGAGAAAGGTGGGAATGCTGGGCGGAGTTATCGTCGGCCTGGGATGGATATTGGGCTCAACGGCTACCTCTCCCATGATGCTGATGATCTTATACGGTGTCATCGCCGGCATCGGTGTGGGCATAGCCTACAACTGTCCCATCACCACAGCAGCCAGATGGTTCCCGGACAAGCGTGGACTGGCCGTGGGATTAACCCTTCTGGGCTTCGGCTTTTCGGCATTCATTACTGGAAAGATGTCCGATATACTCTCCGCCAGCTTCGGCGGAGTCTTTGCCTCCATGAAGATCCTGGGAATAGCATTTCTGATCCTCATTGTGGTCCTTTCCATGTTCCTGGTCTTCCCGCCGGCCGGCTGGTGCCCCGCAGGCTGGAAGCCGCCTGTAGCAGCAGCCGGAGCAAAGAAGACCGACTACATGAGAGATGAGATGGCCAAGACCAAATCATTCCTCGGCCTTTGGATCTGCTATGTTATAGGCGCTTTAGCTGGCCTCATGGCCATCGGCGTTGCCAAGCCGGCTGGACTTGAAGTGGCAGCAAACGCAGGGATTCTTGAGGCAGATATATCCGCAACACTCACCAACCTGGTGCTTCCCTTCGCATTCTGTAACGCCATCGGCAGGCCGCTGTTCGGTACCCTCACCGATAAGCTGACACCCCCCAGGACGGCCATTCTCTCCTATGTGGTCATCATCATTGCATCAGTCCTGATGTACACCAACCCGGCGTCAATCACCATGTACACCGTGGCCTTCGCTGCGCTCTGGCTGTGCCTGGGCGGCTGGCTGGCAATCGCTCCCGCAGCAACAGCGAGCTACTTCGGCACCAAAGACTACGCCAGAAATTATGGCCTGGTCTTCACGGCATACGGTGTGGGCGCTATCATCGGCAACCTGATGGCCGGCGCAGCCAAGGATACACTGGGAGGATATGTCAACGTCTTCCCCTATGTGGCAGTGCTGGCAGCCCTGGGAATAGTAGTAGCATTTGTGATGGTTAAACCGCCAAAGACGGCTTAGAATAAATCTTTTTATTTTTTTTTTCCTAATAACAAATTCAAACGCTCTATTCCGAAGCCTGCGCAATATACTCGGACAGCTTGGTCTGCGCCGCCAGGCACTTCTCGCCCGGAATCTCCACCGGATACAGCCCTGTCAGGCAGCCCATGCACAGGTTCTCCTTTGGTATGCCCACCGCATCCACCAGGCCCTGGT
>CAYQKI010000048.1:0-1260 GCA_964418105.1 uncultured Methanotrichaceae archaeon
GCCAGGCGGTGGTGCTCAAGGAGGTCTCGGTCATGACCGGAAACATCATCACCCCTACGGCCACGGTCAAAGCTCTGGTGCGGGGCAAGGAGAGGGTGCTGGCCAACACCGGTGTGGGGCCGGTGGATGCAGCCGTCAATGCCGTGCAGAAGCTCCTGGACAGCGACACCTCCATTCACCTCAGCGACTTCCGGATCGAGGCCATCACAGGAGGATCGGACGCCCTGGCCCAGGTGGTCATCGGAGTGGAGGACGACCAGGGGCGAAAGGTTTCAGCCAGGAGCGCGCGCGAGGACATAGTCATGGCATCGGTGGAGGCGCTGGTCAGCGCCATCAACCGGCTGATGCTTCTCAATTCGAAAGGCGCGGGAAAAGAGAAGAAGGGAGAATGAAGAATGCCTGAGGGGATTGTCAGGCATCATTTCACCACAAACAAAGACCACAAAGGACGCACAAAGAACGGAGGCTCTCCCTTCACTCAAACATCCCCACCAGTTCAAACCGCCCCACATCCACCAGCCCCCTATCGGTGAGCTTCAGCTCCGGGATAACCGGCAGGCACAGAAACGACAGCGTCATGAAGGGATCCTTCAGCCTGCAGCCCAGGTCCGCCGCGGCTGCAACGCACTCCTCCATCCCCTCCGCCACATCCCGCATGCCTCCCTCCGAGAGCAGCCCGGCCACTGGGAGCGGCAGGCTCGCCCGGGTCCGGCCATCCTCCACGGCCACCAGCCCGCCGCCCATGCCCTGAATAGCCAGCACTGCCGCCAGCATATCCTCGTCGCTCGCCCCCACCACGGCAATGTTATGCGAGTCGTGGGCCACAGAGCTGGCGATGGCGCCGCGGGCGAGAAGAAAGCCCTGCACCAGCCCCAATCCCACATTTCCCGTCCCCCTGTGCCTCTCCATTACTGCCATCTTGAGAATGTCCCTCTCCGGATCTGAGACTACCTGCTCGTTAGTGATTTTGGGATCGAGCCGCAGGGAATTGGTGATGATCTGGTCCGGGACCACTCCAATCACCCTGGCCGGCCCGGCCTGCCTGCACGGACCCTCTCCCGCCGGGATGACAAAGGTGGATAGATCGAGCCCTTTGATCTGCATCGACCTGTGCCTGGCCGGGGGCTGGACGGGCAGCCTGGCGGTGAAGTCGCCTCCTGTAGAGACCACCGCTCCGTCTTTGAGCACTGAGGAGACATGCAGCCCCTCCCGGTCCTCCAGGTCTTCCAGAACGGCAATATCCGCCCTGTAGCCGGGAGC